>JAYVBN010000296.1:0-4980 GCA_043750455.1 Bacteroidia bacterium
GTATGATCAGAGTGCAGATGGGTAATAAAAAGACGATTGAGTTTATTTGGCTGAAGGCCTTCTATTCCTTGCAGACTTGCCGTTGCTGCCCTTCGGACAACGCCCGGACCACAGTCAACAATATAGGACACATCATCAACCACAATTGCCAGTGATGGACCCGAGCGATTGGGATCTGCATTTGGTGTACCCGTGCCGAGTAGCACCACATGAGTTCGATCACCTGATACGCTTTGTTTTCTTTCCGTGCAGCCTAAAAAGATAACTAACAAGAACAAAAAAGTATGCAGTCGCTTAAGAGTCACTTATTTATTTTCATTCTCTTGAGTCGGTGCAGGATTTTCTTTTCTACTCGTTGAAACCAAAATAATAATTCCGGCCAATACAAGAGGAATGCTCAAAATCTGGCCCATGTTTAAAATCATGTCATCCTCAAATGCTTCCTGACTGATCTTAAAAAATTCGTCAACAAAGCGTAGACTAAACAAGATGATCAGAAACCAACCAAACATAAATCCATTCTTAAAGTGGGTTCTGTGTTTTTTCCAAACCCAAAAAAGAGCTAAGAATAATATCAAGCAATAAATTGCCTCGTATAGCTGAGCCGGATGCCGCGGCACATCATCCATACGAGTAAAAACAAATCCCCATGGCAAATCAGTCGGCAGGCCAATCATCTCCGAGTTCATAAGGTTTCCCAATCGTATACAACATCCGGTCAAGGCCACTACTATTGTTAACCGATCCAGTATCCACAGATATTCCACTTTAGTTTTGCGTGCGAATAAATATGTACCAATAAAAATTCCAATCGCTGCTCCATGGCTTGCAAGTCCACCTTCCCAAACAGCAAGAAGTCGTAAAGGATTATGAAAATAATATACAGGATCATAAAAGAGACAATGCCCTAAGCGAGCACCAATGATGGTAGAAATTACCATGTACATTGTCAGTGAGTCTATCTCGGTTATCGCTCTCCCCTCTTTCTTATAAATAAATTCCATAATCTGGTTGCTGATGATAAACCCCAGCGCCCAAGATACTCCATACCAACGTACGGGATGATCAATAAATGGAATGACAAACATGTCGGGATTAACATCCCAGATGATGTAGGAAAGAAAGTTTATTGAATTCATGAGCAGGGCTGTTTGCTAAAATCAAAGTAAGGTATAAAAAGTGATTATGGCTGTTGAACGTCTGCGCCAAATAATGATGGAGTAATAGGAGTTTTATGGTTTAGGCAGATTCTGCAAGTGCAGGCCGCGCCAGTAAAATGCCGTATTCCAACAATAACTCCGTTTTTGCGATCAGCTCTCTTATAAATATGATTAAACAATTTAGTCTCATTATTTTCACAAAATCTTCTTAAGGCATAAGAGCATAAATCGGCAATTTGAATCATGCTTGTAAGAGTTGAATCGACAAACAAAGGAGTCTCAATAATATTTTTGACTTGGGTCCAGAAAGTCCCATTTCTATGAAACTTTTTCATTAAGTCTGTATGTCGTTTGGCAACAGTTTGGTTATTATCATGGATTAATATTCCATTATTGGCCTTATCATCTCCAGCTGTTGTGACCAAAAATCGTTCGAACCTTGAAACGAGCTGTTCAAAAGCTTGCTCGTCTGCACTTTGTATTTTAGCACCGTAATGTATTTTGTCTATACACTCGGCAAACAATCTAGCGAAGATCCAACTGCCTATTACTTTGGCAATCTCCTCAACAAACGCTTCTCTTTCATGCCGTGTTAGGTGAATGTAGGCTTCAGTGTGGTTGTAAGTTTTTTTTATCTGTTTGTACTTAGCTCTTTTCTGAGAATTTTTTTGAAGTTGAAGTAAGTTAGTATTTCGAACTTTTTGAACCTCCTGTCTCCTTTGAGTGTAACCGAGATTTTGAAAATTTGGAATATGGGACTGTTCGGCATAAGGACGAATCAACCAACCAGTATGAATCTCTTTATCAAAGAGGTCATACTTTAATTTTAACTTGTTAATATCGGCCTCGCATGCTCTCCATTTTTCAATCGGAATAGCCAACCCAGCAAGAATATAATGACTAGTCGTTCCTGGGATGTCTGGTGTCCCAGATTCATCAATATAGCACAAGTACATTTATATGATTGTTGAGTTATGGGGGGACGGTGAAAAAAGAAAACCGTTCCAAAAGAAACGGTTTCCTATGTAAAATTCAAATAAAGCGACTGGTGATGAAGCATATAGCTCCTCGGAGAGACGTATTGGACGACTCGCTCCAGACACAATACAAATTAACGAGAATTGTGCGGATTTAGTTAAAAAAAATTGACTAAAAACATGCTCCAAATCCTAAATCCCTTTTTTTGTGAAAAATTAGGGTATTTCCCCTTGATTTTAATGAGTATTTCTAAACGAATATTCCCCTATTCTTATAATAAAAGCCAACTTTATATAAAGTTGGCTTTGGTTTGTGATGAGTGTGGAGCCGCAGGGAATCGAACCCTGGTCCAGAGAAGATAAAACCGTACGTTCTACATGCTTAGTTGACTTTGATTGTCGGGAGGCGCAAGGCAGGCAACAGCCTAAACTCCTCCGTAGTTACTGTTTTCTCGACAGCTGCGCGTAACCACGCAACGGCCCAGTTCATGCTTTCGACATCGCTGATCCAAGCCCGCGGAACAAAGGCTTGGGCGATGATGGCCTTCTACTTCTTAAGCAGAATGAGTCAATCTAACCTTAGGTCAGATTAAGCAGCCATGGCGTAAGTATTCTCGCCACTTATTGGTTTGAGAGCAGTGTTCAAAGCTCTACCCTCACGAGCTTGCATGCTGGCATACGACATCACACATCCTGTCAATACCGGACGGCCCCAGTAATCGTTGATAGTTGTTCGTTAATCGTTCTTAGTTATTTTGGGCGGCTGCCGGGCTATCCGCTACAAGCTCCCTCTCGTCTGCACACGGAGTTTATCCCGAGTGAAGCGAGGGAGGCTTTTCGCTACTATCCCTGCCGCTAACCCCAACTTCAAAGAACATCCTTCGATAAAATCAGAAGGGGGACAAAAGTAAGGGAAAATAAGTTCCAACGATGCAAAATCACAATCAATCATTTCGGCTGATGATGATCGGCCATTTCAATGCCGCTCTTTAGTAATCCAATTAGGCCAATGCTCAAGGCAATAACTCCAAAAGAAATCTCTTTTAAATTTGTGTTCGTTGATACAAACAGGCAATACATTCCAAAGATGAGAGTTAGCAAAATCAAGAACACTATGTAGAGTAAGAAAAGCTTTGCACGTCTGGGGTTTTCCCATATACGTTTCGAGAGTTTATTCTGAGTTTTTTGAGTGTCTTGAAGCGTAGAGAAACTAATACCCAAGCCAAAAAATATTAGAGTCTTGTTGTAGTCAGCCCAAATGCTTTCATAGCCAAAAATAAATGGTTTGTAAACGAAGTAAAGCCCCAATAACATCAATGGATACTGTAGATAACTAATGTAGTGGAATAATTTTTTCGGATCTTTCATAAATTACACAGCTTGGGTTTCACCTATACCTACTTTATCAATCACTAAATAATCTTTCTTTGAAATGGATTGTCGGGCAAGCAACTCTGCAATAAATCCCGTAAGGAAAAGTTGAACACCCAATACAACGGCCACCAACGCCAGGTAAAAAATAGGCTGCTCTGTGATCTCTCGCTTAAGCGGAATTTTAGAAATAAAAACCGAATCAATTTTATCCCATCCAATTTTTACGGTGAAAGCAAATCCTACTAAAAAAGAGATAATTCCCCACGCCCCAAAAAAATGCATTGGCCGCTGGGCAAATCTGCCAATAAAAGTAATCGTCAATAAATCCAGAAAGCCCCGCACGAAACGCTCCCAGCCAAACTTGCTGATGCCGTATTTACGTTCGCGGTGCTCTACTACTTTTTCCGTAATCTTCGTGAAACCCGCCCACTTGGCCATCACCGGAATGTAACGGTGCATTTCCCCATAGACGGAAATATTTTTTACCACTTGATAATGATAAGCTTTCAGTCCGCAATTGAAATCGTGCAAACTAATGCCAGAAATCTTTCGTGTGATGTAATTGAAAAATTTAGAAGGAATTGTTTTTGAAATCGGATCGTGGCGTTTTTTCTTCCAGCCGCTCACCAAATGATACTTCTGCTCTTTGACCAACTTATACAGTTCGGGAATTTCATCCGGGCTGTCTTGAAGATCGGCATCCATGGTAATGACCACTTCGCCCTGAGTAATTTTAAAGGCAGTGTGGAGTGCAGCAGACTTACCAAAGTTGCGGTTGAATTTTATTCCTTTGAAAGAAGAATTGATCAGACTTACTTTCCTGATCTCCTCCCAGGTATTGTCGGTGCTTCCATCGTCCACAAAAATCACTTCATAAGATAAGCCGTGCTCTTGCATCACACGGCTTATCCACTGACTCAGTTCGGGTATCGATTCTTCCTCGTCCTTCGCAGGAATTACTACTGAAATATCTAGTTTCGTCATTTAAAAAATTATACCTCAAGATCCGGGTTAATCTTTTTGTTAATTAATGCTATTAGTAACCCTATGATTACCGCTGCAATTATTCCAAAGACAATTCCAAAGCCCAGAATTGCTTCAGGTGAAGTAAAGGCACCTGCTATTTTCATGGATTGCTCCATTTGCTCATCCGATAATCCTTGCTTTTCCATTGCCTCCATTTGCTTATCCTTTATGGTTTGCAAAAAGCTATCGTCAATAAATTTAATGTAGACATACGTAAAAATGCTGGAGATAACACTAGATACTGTTCCGGCCCAAAAGCCGATTCCAGTTCCTTGACCAATAGTCATGAATCCATCTCCCTCTTCCTTGTAATATTTGTGCGCTAAGAAAAGCATCACAGCAGTAATTGCCCACCCAAGATAACCTACTGGGCCTTGCATATCGAGGCCTGCTACGTTCATAATAACAAAAAAAGCTATGGAAAGAACTGACATTATCAGGCC
>JAYVBN010000297.1:0-7106 GCA_043750455.1 Bacteroidia bacterium
ATTCTTTGTTCAAAAGAATTAAAATCTACTTAATCCATAGCTACCGTTAAAAGAATACTTTTGCCCTCTAAATCCGAAATTAAAATATCTTATTTATGAGGAAGAATTTACTCGCAACAATCGCCTTTGTGTTTACCTGTATAGCAGGGATTTACGCACAAGGCGTAACAACATCCTCGATCAGAGGTACAGTTAAAGATCAGAAGGGCGAAGCCCTTCCCGGTGCCAACGTAGTGGCTATTCACGTTCCTTCAGGAACACAATATGGAACATCTACCAGAGCTGACGGTGTTTTCACAATTCCTAACGCAAGAATTGGAGGCCCTTATAAGCTTACAACATCTTTTGTTGGTTACGAAAACCAGGAACAGAACGACATTTTTTTAAATCTTGGTGTTACTGCAAATGTTGATTTTAAATTAGCAGAAACAGGCACAGAGCTCCAGGAAGTTGTTGTATCTGGAAGTTCACTAATCAATAGCGACAGAACTGGTGCTTTGACTAACATTTCAACTAAGCAAATTGCTTCTTTGCCAACCTTAAGCAGAAGTTTTAACGATTATTTGAGACTAACACCACAAGCAAACGGTAATAGCTTTGGAGGTAGAAGCAGTGGGTTTAACAACATTACAGTTGATGGAGGTCTTTTCAACAATTCTTTTGGACTTTCTGGAACAGTTGGTGGACAAGCAAATGCACAGCCCATCAGCTTGGATGCTATCGATCAGATCACAACAAGTATTGCTCCATACGATGTGCGTGAAGGAAGTTTTACTGGTGCTGGTGTAAACGTAGTAACACGAAGCGGAACAAATGAATTGACAGGTTCGGTTTATCATTTTTTTAGAAATGAAGGGATGGTCAATAGTAAAGTAAGAGACTTGGAAAGTCCGCTCCTTGATTTTAGTGTGAAGAATACTGGTTTCCGTGTAGGCGGGCCAATTATAAAAGATAAACTTTTCTTCTTTGCCAACTATGAGCAAGAAAGAAGAAATGATCCGGGTACAACATTTCTAGCTTCCCGTGCGGGTGTAAGTGGCACTAACGTATCCGCTGCGCAAGCTTCCGACTTAGATGGACTAAGCACCTTCTTACAAAATACGTATGGTTTTAGCCCCGGCCCTTACGAAAATTACAACAGAGCGGCAAATAGCGACAAAGCTGCCTTTAAACTAGATTGGAACATCAATAATATTCACAAGCTTACACTTAAGTATAACTATTTGACTTCTTTACGTGATGTGGACCCTAGTGGTAGCGGTGGCATTGCTAACACAAGAAGCCCCGGGAATACGGGTCTTCCTTTCTTCGGAGCCTGGTATCGCATCAACAATAACCTTAATTCATTCACTGCCGAATTGAATAGCAACTTCGGAAACAAATCATCAAACAAGTTTCAGGTTGGCTACTCTGCTTTCCGTGATTTTAGAGAGAACCCTGCCATTTCACAAAATTTTCCAATGGTGGATATTGGCAATGGAACAGGTGGTTTCCTTACCTCATTTGGCTTCGAGCCATTCTCTGCTAATAACATATTAAATACCAACGTGCTTCAGATATCAGATAACTTTGATATGTATAAAGGCAAGCACACACTTTCATTCGGAACCTATAATGAATTCTATACATTCCAGAATGGATTTGCACCCAATTACTATGGCATTTACCGTTTCAATTCATTGGCCAACTTTTATGCAAGTGCTGCAGGCACCCCTGGTCAGTCATCGTTCTATAGATTGCAATACTCCACCGCGGCTGATGGCGCTTTCCCATTGGTAGAAACAAAGGCTATGCAACTGGGCTTTTACGCACAGGACAAATATGAAGTAAATGACAGGCTCAATCTAACAGCTGGCTTACGAGTGGATATACCAATCATCAATGCAGATATTGCAAGGAACGATGCCGCTGCGGCAATGAGTTTCCGCGATGGCGCAACGGTTGAAACAGATCAAGTTCAAGAATCACAACTAATGTGGTCACCGCGTGTGGGTTTCAACTATGATATATTTGGAAATAAGAAAACTCAAGTGCGCGGTGGTACCGGTGTTTTTAGTGGACGTGTTCCTTATGTTTGGATTTCTAACCAAGCCAGTAACAACGGTGTACTTTTTGGATCACGTGACTATACAGCTGCACAACTTTCAACCTTGGTATTTAGCCCTAATGTGGATGCTAATCGCCCGGGTGCAGGAGGAAATCCTCCGGCAGCAGCAAATGCAACTTATAATTTAGCAGTAACTGACAAAAACTTTAAGTTCCCTCAAGTGTGGAGAACAAACATTGCGGTAGATCAATCTTTTGCAGGAAATGTATTGGCATCACTCGATTTCGCTCTTACCAAGGATATGAATGCTGTTTACCATCAAAACATAAATTTACCCAACTCACCACGCAATGCGGTAGCTGTAGGAACAGGTTCTGACACCCGCTCTATATTTTATCCTGCAACACCAATAGCTACTGGAACTTCAAATTCAACAGCAAATACACGTCTTAATAGCCCGGTGACCGATGCTATATTGATGGCCAATACCAACCAAGGTTATAGTTATTTTGTAACAGCCCAAGTTAAAAAGACATTTGGTTTTGGACTGGATGCTATGGTTGCCTACAACTATACGGATGCGAAGTCAGTCAATGATGGAGGTTCAATTGCACAATCGATCTGGCGCGATCGTCAGGTGTCTGGAGACCCCAATCAAAATACATTAGGATATTCTAACTTTTTACAGCGGCATAGAATCATCTCTTCTCTTAACTACAGAAAAGAGTATGCAAATCACTTTGCAACAAGCGTAGGTATGTTTTATGAGTTGGCTCCTTCTGGCAGATTCTCTTATGTTTATTCAGGCGATATGAATGGTGACAACTCGGGTGGTGGAGGAAACGATTTGATTTATGTGCCGCGCGATCAAAGTGAAATTATCTTGCAGAACATTACTAACACTGATGCAACTATTTACACAGCCGCTCAGCAATGGGCTGACTTAGATGCCTATATCAGTCAGGATGAATATTTGAAAGACAGAAGAGGTCAATATGCTGAACGCAACGGAGTTGAACGTCCGTGGTATGGCCAGTTAGATTTTCGGCTTTTGCAAGATTTCTTCCTGGATGTAAAAGGCAAGAGAAATACCCTTCAACTAAGTCTTGATATTTTCAACTTTGGGAACATGCTGAATAATGAGTGGGGTGTATTTCAAACTCCTAATAGGCAAACACTCCTGGACTTCAGAGGATATAATGCGACAGGGCAGCCTCAGTTCCGTTATCCTTTGCTTAACAATACCACAAAAGAGACTTTGACTAAGACATATGTGGATCAAGTGGCTGGCACTGCATCCAGATGGCAGATGCAAATTGGTGTCCGCTATATTTTCGGCAACTAAGCTTTAATTACCTAACTTTTGAAAGAGGCCCGCATTGGGCCTCTTTTCATTTACGAAGAGTTTGATTACTTTCAACTTATGGCCAAGCCCATCGTTGCAAGTTGTATTCTGTTTTGCCTGCTTATCCTACCTTGTTGCAACAGTCTTGAAAAAGAAACTTTCGCAACGGAGCCTCTTTTAAAACTCGATCTTGATCAAATTGTTAAGCGTGGTTATATAAATGCACTGGTGGACAACAACTCAACTAGTTACTTTATCTACCGCGGAACGCCCATGGGATATGAATATGAATTGCTTGAGCGATTTGCGAACTATTTAAAAGTAGAGTTAAGGATCAAAGTAATTGCGGGCATAGAGGAGGCTATTGACCTGCTAAACAAAGGAGAAGGTGATGTGATTGCTTTTCCTCTAACCATTACAAAAGAACGGACAAACTATGTTGCCTTTTCCCAAACCCATTTTAATACCTGTCAGGTTTTAATTCAAAAGAAGCCCGACAACTGGAAAGCAAATCCTTACTTGGCTGAAAAGGAATTGATCCGCAATCCGGCTGAGTTGATTGGAAAAGAAATTTATGTCAAGAAAGGATCTTCCTTTAAGGATAGACTCGAAAATTTATCAGATGAAATAGGTGGCGAAATAATCATTCGTGAAGATTCTGCAGACAGCGAAACCGAATCATTGATTGCAAAAGTTGCTAGTGGTGAAATTCCTCTTACAGTCAATGATCAAACAATTGCGATGGTTAATGCTACCTATTATCCTGAAATTGATATCAAAACTGTTTTGAGTTTGCCGCAGCAAATTGCCTGGGCCGTACGGAACAATTCTCCAGCTACGCTTGCCTCCCTTAACAAATGGCTTACCCAAATAAAAAAAGAAGGCACCTTTAAAGTGATCTTCGACAAGTATTTCAATAGTCCAAGAACTTCCTTAAAAAGAGCCAACAGTGATTTCTCTTCCCTTGGCGGAAATAAACTTTCTCCCTATGATGAACAGATTAAAGAAGGAGCAAAACTGCTGGACTGGGATTGGCGATTAGTTGCTTCGGTCATGTATCAGGAATCTAATTTCAATCCGAATGTAGTATCGTGGGCTGGCGCAACCGGGTTGATGCAATTAATGCCAGCAACTGCCGAGCAATTTGGAGTCAGCAATGTTTATGATCCGGTGCAAAATATAAAGGCAGGAGTTAAATTTCTGAAGTACCTGGATAATCAATGGGCCAAATCAATCAACGACCCAAATGAAAGATTAAAATTTGTGCTGGCTTCCTACAATGTAGGGCTCTCTCATGTTCTGGACGCACGCAACCTTACCAGAAAACATGGAAAGAATCCAACCCTGTGGGATAATAATGTCGAGTACTACCTCCTCCAAAAATCAAATCCAAAATATTATCGCGATGCGGTAGCGGTTGCAGGATTTTGCAGGTGTGAAGGGCCCGTGAAATATGTGAAGGAAGTATTGTATCGTTTTGAAGAGTATAAAATCCATATTGATTAGAGACACAAGATTTGTGTCTCCACCGATGCATCAATATTGTAACCTGGGCATCATTGGGATAATTTTTCGACAATTTTTTCAAAATCCAGATTTTGCCAATTCGATTCGATTCCTTTGATTCCCATCACATCATCCATTATTTGCTTTTGTTTTTGTCCCGTTGAGTAGGCATCTGAATACCGGATATGATCATAGAAAGTTACCATTGAATAAAGTGGTATCCACTTATCCGGAAACAAATCATGGAGTTTTGCTTCTATCTTTTTACGCAGTAGAAAATCAGCATCACCAACTAAATCGCGCATTTCAATAAAATTATCTAGCGCAAGTTTACCTATGGCATCCGCATCAGGTTTACGCAATGTTTGAAACCGCGGAAGGACTTCATCCCAGTTATCTTGATGCTGATCCAGTAATTGATTCAATACTCTACAATCTTCAAATCCGGCATTCATCCCTTGTCCAAAAAAGGGTACGATGGCATGAGCTGCATCCCCAATCAACAACGTCTTATTTCTTACCCATGGAAAACACTTTACAGTAACTAACGATGAAGTTGGATTCGTCTTGAAATCGTTGAGGGCATCGGGCATTAGAGCCATCGCATCGGGGAAATTAAATTTTAAAAAAACATAAATCTCCTGATCCTCTTTTAGTTTTTGAAATGAAGTATTGCCATCAAAGGGAAAAAATAGTGTGCATGTAAAACTTCCATCCGGATTGGGAAGCGCAATCATCATGAAACTTTCGCGTGGCCAGATGTGTAACGCATTTTTCTCCAATTGAAAGGAACCAGACGTACCAGCCGGAATATGCAGTTCTTTATAGCCGTGATTAATATAGTCTTGTGAGTAGTCAAATCTGTCGGTAAACTGAAGGGCTCCCCTGACAGCAGAGAATGCGCCATCAGAGCCAAAGATTAAATCAAAGGGTCTGTCAACTACCAGCTGTTGACCGTCAATTGTAGTAAGTATCGTATCCAATAGGCTCACTTTTTCAATACGATGATTAAATAGAAAGTCAACGCCTAATTTTTCTGCTTCCGTCATTAACGCTTTATTCAAGCCACTGCGAGAAACAGAATTGATAAACTGTCCTTGCTTCCCATATGGCTGAAAGGTAAGCTTGCTCTGAAGGTCATGCATCACTCGGCCGTGCATAGGCACGGCAGTTTGCTTGATGACATCGGCCAATCCAATTTCCTCCAGAGAACGTATACCACGATTGCTAAGGGCAAGGTTGATTGATCGTCCTGCGTCAATAGTATGCTTCCGCATGTCGGCTCTTCTTTCAAAAACAGAAATCTTATAACCACGCTTTGCCAAGTAAATAGAAAGTAAGGAGCCCACTAATCCCGCCCCAACGATAGCTATTGTCTGATCTTTTGCTTTCATTAGTTAGGCTAACGCCTTTTTAAAAATATTACTGAACTTATACACTTCTATGAAAGTATTATACAACGGCACAGGCGCCACACGTATCACATCTGGTTCTCGCCAGTCAGCAAGCACACCAGCTTTCATAATTCTATCGAAAACTTTGTTTCCATTCTTTTTCATTAGAATCGACAACTGACAACCTCTATCCTTTGGATTTGAGGGTGTGATGATTAAAAAGTATTTCCCTTCAGCGTCAATCTGTTTTAATAAATATTCCATAAAGCCTGTAAGCAGAATACTTTTCTCCCTCAAATTTTTTATCCCTGCCTGCTGAAATATTTCTAACGAAGCTAACTGAGCAGCACCCGACAACACTGGAAAATTTGAAAGCTGCCAACCGTCCACTCCAGGTATGGGCTTAAATCCCTTTTTCATTTGAAATCGCTCCTTATCGTTATGCCCCCACCACCCAGCCAGGCGGGGAAGAGCAAAATTAATAGCGTGTTTCTCATGGACGAAGGCTCCGGCAACACCGCCCGGTCCAGAGTTTAAATATTTATAACCGCACCAAACCGCAAAGTCAACTTTGTCTTTATGTAAGCTAAGTGGAACGTTGCCAGCAGCATGTGCCAAATCAAAGCCTACGTAAGCTCCAACTTTGTGACCAGCCTCTGTTATTTTAGGGATATCAAAAAACTGACCACTATAATATTGCACTGCCCCAAAAAATATGAGAGCCAATTGATCGGAATGCTCGTTAATTTTTCTGAGAATATCTTCTGTTCGAAGAGTATACTCGCCATCTCTCGGTGTTAATTCAATTAATGCC
>JAYVBN010000298.1:0-6407 GCA_043750455.1 Bacteroidia bacterium
AAGGCATCCAACTCGGTAAAGAATATTTCAATATTGTCAGTGCCAATTCCCGTGCTGATGACGGTGATTCGCTTGTTATTGAATTTCCCCACGTGAGTGATAAACTCACGCTTATTCATTTCAAACTCGACTTCATCAAAAAACTGACTTACCATATATACACGGCTTGGATCCCCCACTGTGATAATAGTATCTGAGATATGCTTGGGAAGCAAATTCAAATGGTAAACGCTTCCATCTGGATTAAGAATTAGATCGGTTTCCGATATTGGCATTTATTGAATCGTAAGATTTTATTTTTTTACTGGTTGAGCGGGATTGCCAAAAACAGTTTCGCCAGCTTTTACCGAACTAATAACAACAGACCCGGCTCCAATCCGAGCACCCTTACCGATTGCAACGCCTGAAATAATCGTTACTCCAGATCCGATAAACACTTCATTCTCTACTTTTACACCCGGATTAATCAAACTACCAGCACCCAGTTGAACAAAATCTCCAACAGTAGCATCAACACCAACAAAAGAACAAGCATGAAATATTCCATGACTACCAATCACTGCGCCAGGGGAAATAATTGCTGCTGAATCAATAAAATTTCCATGGCCAAGCACTGCCTTTGGTGAAATGCGGGCATTGCTATGTATTGCATTGACAGGTTGAACATGTCGAGTTTCCTGCAAAATTTCAACCACGCTCTTTCGAATTTTATTATCATCAACCGCAACAAACGCTTCGCATTTCTTACCGATCAATTTTAAAAATCCATCGTCATCCATACTTCCCAGCACCACGGCTTCATCTAACTCAGTAGAGTGAAGCTTTTTATCATCGTCTAAAAACCCATAGACGACAATGCCGTTGCTCTCAAAAATTTCTTTGGCTGCTCGTCCGAGATAATTTGCGCCAAAAATGATTACAGGATTTTCCATAGTTTAAAATGAGTTGCAAAGTTAATCCTGTAATCTGAATCACTAATAAAAACTAGCTTTTTAAGTTCAACGCACCTTAAAGAATTTGCTCAGTTTCAACTTCATCCAGTTAAGAGCTGAATTTTCTGCAAGCAACATGAAAACTAGAAATGGCAGAAACCCTACCTTGTATCGCGTCAATGTACCAAAGTTTGGAGTTGAAAGGGCAAGAAATACACATAGAATTATGATGTAAACGGCCGAAGAAAAAATAAGCAGCTGGTGTGGAGATTCTCTGACTGACTTCCATTTTGAAAATGTGATTAAAAATAGTATCAATACAAATAGGTTTTCAATACCTGCCACTATTTGCAAGAAATTGTGAGCTTCCCAAACGAAAGGACGAAAAAAGCCTGATACTAACGCCAAAGGAGAATTATGAATAACGCTCTCCCAGGTGGGCTCTAGTTGATAATGAACAACGTTCTCATAAGGTGAAATTCGGATGAACTGATTGTAATTCTCTGCCAGAACCTGAAGGAAATTCTCTAAATAAAAATTGGGGTGAACAAATGAACCTCCAAAAGAAAAGAAAAGAAAAGCGACAATCCAAATCAGAATTTTGCTGGTTGATTTTAGTTTCGTGCTCTTCGTAATAAAGTACACTAGAAGAGTAGTCATCATAACTGGAATAAAGACTGCTATCCAATAATATTTAAGGTTCCAGACAATAATGGCTGCGATTGGCGTAAGTAAATATTCCCACCAGAACGGTTTTGAATTGGTGAGCACTCCAATGTAAACTCTTACAAGAACAAACAGCCCCGTTAACGCCAGGCTCTCCTTAATTATGCCTGAACTCCAAAACACAACCGATGGAAAAAACAAAAATGCGATAGCTGCCGCCAGCTTAGCTACTGGAAAAGCGGTTGTTATTTTCTGGACGAGCAGGAAGCCTGACCAAAAGGAAATCAGCGAAAAATACAAACTTGTAATCCAATAATTATCGCCTGTAAAGATAGCAACGAGACTAACTATCTTTACGAGAAACAAAGAACGTGACTGCGTATTTATAAGTAAACCTGATAGAAGATCCGATTCATCTCCTGCCATTAAAAAGTTAACGTACGTGCTTGGTGCCCTCCGGAAAAGTTCTGTGAGTTTACAAGCGTCTTCAAAAAAGCCAAAGGTATCTCCAACCAGGTAGTGATACTTGTACACCAGCCCCAAAGCTATTCCTGCCGAAAGTTTCAGCACCAAAGCTGGCCAGTAGTAAAGTTGCAATTGCCTGTCTTGTCTCCTCCAAAACAAAAAGCATACAAAAAAAATCACGATGAAATGAATTCCAAATAACAGAACCACAGCCATTAGATAGTTGGCTTAAGAATGGTAGCACCAATGGTGCACGACAAGCATTTTCTTTTCAGGCAAAAGTTGTTGTTTAACTCTATCAAAGCCTGTGAATCAAAAGCAGACTTGGCAGTAAGTCCTAACTCAACCCAAGCCCTTGTAATCTTATTGCTTTCCGGTTGAATTTGCTGTAAAAAATTTACAGCACGATCAACAAACAATTGCTCATCCTTATGCTTTCCGTATGCCACCAATAGCGGAACCACCGTATTGATAATAAGATTATCAATGCTTGAATCGCCCAATCCGGAAAGCGATCGCACGGTTTTGTGTCCAAAACGATAATGGTGATGCCAATATTCAGAAGTTGCAATACTGAAAAGGGCTTTCAGGTCTTGTAAATTCTCCGATTCAATAATGTGTGAAAATAAATTCTGATGCGTGTTGAACAAAGCGGCAAATTGAGCTATCCTGATGGTAGGAAAGTTGGCCGGTCGTAACCTCAAATACTTCCAGATGGATTTGTTAAGCTGCATACTCTCAAGGCTATATTTTTTCGCAAGTAATTGATGCTCGCGCTGCAACAGCTTCATGTAATCATGTTTAAGGGCATGATCTAAAAACCCAGCTTGCCCAAACAATAACGCCTCCATTTGCAATAGGCTGGCTCCATGCTTAAGGAGAATTTTGTATGGAACGGCCTGCGACAATTGAAAAAAAGGTTCATAGTTTACTTTGAAGCCAAAGTTTCTGGCGAGTAACTGATATGTGATTTCCTCCCAATCATTCTGGTTATGATTAAACAATTTAATCACCTGCCCCGCTTTACTCTCAAGTCGTTGCATCAGTGCTTTGTCCAGCATGGATAGTTTCACCAGTTCAGTAACAGATGGAAATGATTTTTCGCAAGGAATGGATGACGGGCTATTGACGAGTTTTTTGTATTCTGAAATCAGGGAATCATTCACCAACGGTTGAAGTTCGAGCGTTGGCATAACGGTATGATCGGCACGGAAAACGGGCTTATCATTTTGCCACACAACATGTAGCACTACATTATCATACGCCTTATCTTCCTGATGATGATGTTGCTCCCAGGCAGAAGCTTTGGTATGAATTTCAACAGTGCCCGCCCAATCCAAATCACCAATCTTGATTTTTGCGTTTGAGAAATCAGGCCCTGAGTCTGTGTTTAAAATGCCGGTCTTGAATATTTCAAGCTTCTCCCCATCTGTTGTTTTCAAATTCTTCTTATTGAAGTATTGAAATTGCCAGACGTAGTATAGAAATGATTCGTGCATGTGCAAGAAGTTTAAAAGTAAGGAGTTAGAAGCGAGAAGCCATCTGGTTTAAATATCCTTTCATTTCTTCACCAGTGCTTTTTGCTTCACGTTTAGCAGCATTGGCAAAATCTTCACCAGATGATGCGTAGATAATTGCACGGGCAGAATTCACCAACAATCCACATTCTTTATTCAGTCCAGCCCTTGAAACAGCCTCCAAGTCTCCACCTTGTGCGCCAACACCAGGGACAAGGAAAAAATAGTCGGGGGCTAGTTTTCTGATCTCCGCTATTTTATCTGCTCTGGTTGCACCCACTACATACATGAGTTGATCAGAACTTGCCCATTGCTGAGATTTTAAAATTACTTCTTCGTATAATTTTTTACCACTTTCCTTTGACTCCATCAATTGAAAGTCTGCGCTTCCTGAATTAGATGTGTGAGCAAGGAGTATCACCCACTTATCCTTAAACTCTAAAAACGGCTTAACCGAATCTTCTCCCATATAAGGCGCAACGGTAATAGAGTCGAAATCCATTTGTTCAAAAAAAGCTTTCGCGTAAAGTGTTGATGTGTTGCCAATATCACCACGCTTGGCATCGGCAATTGTAAAAATATCTTTTGGAATGTAGTTTAATGTCTTTTGTAGACTCTCCCATCCTTTGGGGCCTAGCGCTTCATAAAAAGCAATGTTGGGTTTGTAGGCAACACAAAGTTCGTGTGTTGCATCTATGATTTGCTTATTGAATTCAAAAATCGGGTCTGGTGATTTTAAAAGATGTTTTGGAATTTTTTGAAGGTCAGTGTCTAGTCCGATACACAAATAGGAAGACTTCTTTTTGATTTGAAGGAAAAGCTCGGCACGGGTCATGGCACGAATTTAAAATAAAAAAGTCGTGAGCTAGCACGACTTTTCAATTAGTTCTTTTGTGGATCGATTTACCTCAAATCAATCACCTCAACTCCAGGATAATTTTTTGCATCAAAGGTGAAATAGCTATCCGTGATAGTGGCATTTGGCGTGAACTTGCTAATGGTGTACTTGTATCGGTTACCCGATTTGTCAAACATGGTAAAATTTTGAATGCTCTTGTCTTTCTTACTAATGTTCATCCTGATCTTGAAATACTGAGCATCCTTTTTCTCAGGCACCAAATCAACAACATCACATACCACGCCTGCTTCTGTTACTTCACCCATGTGTAAATATTTGAAGCCCTTTTTATACACCTCAAAAATCTTCGAGGGATTTAAATCATCCGAAGTTGGATCAAAATTATCGATGTTTACTTCTTTCGCTTCTGGCAGATAAGTCCACAAAGTTTGGCCATCATTGATAACCTCTTGTTCAGGCAGTATCAGGCGGTACTTATCACCTTTCACAACCATTTTTCCTTTAAACTCTTCGCTTATTTTTTCAACTTCATTTGTAAGGTTGTAAGAAATATTTGCCTCAAAGGCAGGCACAGATTTATATTTTTTGCTCATAGCCTCTAATACTTCCAACGCCTTTGGGTCGTACTGTGCTAAAAGGATTTTTCCGGAAATGGCGAAAATGAGGGTAATAACTAGTTTTTTCATATGATTAATATTCTATCAGATAGTCGGACTATGTCTTTCTTTCAATCCTTTCAATAATTGTTCCAAACTTAACTCATCTTTTACTAAAACCTCGCGTGCCTTCGAACCTTCAAAAGCTCCAACTACTCCAGCCGCCTCTAATTGATCAATTAGACGACCTGCGCGGTTATATCCAAGCTTTAGCTTTCGCTGAATAAGAGAGGTGCTGCCTTGCTGGTGCATGACCAACAATCTTGCCGCCTCTTCAAACAAGGCATCGCGATCGGAAAGATCAACGTTAGAAGGTCCACCTTCATCTTCGCCTTCAAATTCTGGTAAAAGATAGGCAGAATCATAGCCTCGCTGTGCACCTATAAAATCACAAATCTTCTCTATCTCAGGTGTATCTACAAACGGGCTTTGTAAACGAACAATCTCTGAGCCTGAAGAAAGCAGCATATCCCCTTGCCCGATTAACTGATCGGCACCTCCTGTATCGAGAATTGTTCTTGAATCTATTTTGGAAGTTACTTTAAATGACAAACGAGCAGGAAAATTGGCTTTGATTACCCCGGTAATTACATTAACAGATGGTCGTTGTGTTGCTACCACTAAGTGAATGCCGATAGCACGTGCCAACTGTGCCAAACGTGCAATGGGTGTCTCTACTTCTTTGCCTGCTGTCATCATCAAATCTGCCAACTCATCGATCACCAAAACTATGTAAGGCAAAAAGCGATGGCCTTCTTTTGGGTTTAGCTTACGTGCAACAAATTTTGTGTTGTACTCTTTTATATTCTTTGCACCGGCATCCTTTAATATTTCATAGCGATTTTCCATCTCAATACAAAGAGAGTTCAACGTGTAAACTACTTTTTTTGTATCGGTAATAATGGCCTCCTCACTATTGGGAAGCTTAGCTAAATAATGCCGCTCGATCTTACTGAAGAGTGACATCTCTACCTTTTTAGGGTCAACCAATACAAACTTTAGCTGGCTCGGGTGTTTCTTATAAAGCAAAGATGTTAAAACCACATTCAAGCCCACAGACTTTCCTTGTCCGGTTGCGCCTGCTACCAATAAGTGAGGCATTTTGGCAAGGTCTATTACCATCAACTCGTTTGAAATAGTTTTTCCAATAGCGATGGGAAGTTCCTTATCTGTTTTTTGAAAACGCTCTGAGGCCAACACCGAACGAATGCTAACCATCTCACGGTTTTTGTTTGGCACTTCAATACCAATTGTTCCCTTGCCGGGAATGGGTGCAATAATGCGAATACCAAGAGCAGCCAGACTCAATGCA
>JAYVBN010000299.1:0-2123 GCA_043750455.1 Bacteroidia bacterium
CTAAGTAGGCTTTGTCTTTGTAGTTCTGAAATGTTCCGCCTTTTGCTTTATGTGCCCGATAAAAATAGGGATCGAATGAATATGCAGGCATGTAGCCGCTTTTATTTTCCCCGCCTGTCGGATGGGCAGGTTTTTCCCACCGAATAGCAAATACGTCATCACGACCTTTAAAAACGGATTTGAAAAGTTGAACCTGCTCGTGTAATGTAGGTATTGGCATGGTCAGTTTTCATTTCCTATTGCGCATTGCAAGTACCGATTTCCGGCCAATTAGTGGCCTATTCCCGGCCAATACGGCCAATTAACGGCCAATTAGTTTTTCAACTCGTATTTGCTCCCTCTTCCCTTTGAACCAGTTTGTTTTGTAAGCTCCTTCTCAATCAAAGCTTGCAGTTCTTGGGTAGCTACAGTTTTTCCAACTTTATTTAATTGCTGGTATTGTGAATTAGTAATGCTCCCTTTCTCAACTATAAACTGCACCGCCCTCATTTGACGTTCATTCAAACCCATTATTCTTAGCTGCTCTATTGCATGTCGTTCTTTGAATATAGTCACCATTATTCCTCCAAATTCTTCCTTCATTTCAGGGTCTGGCAATTCAGCTTCCTTGCAGGCATTTATAATTTTTAATGTTCCTCGTCCCCAAGCATCAATATAACCACCTTTGAAACAGACATCTGCAATAATCGGATTTCTTGGTTTTGAAGGATGCTGCCTTTTTAAATCAGCGAAAGTTATTCCTGTCGGTAAAGTACCTTCATTCCAAATACTCAGTTTGTTATCGTAGATTCTGATTTGAATCATGGCACCCAAATAATTACGATGCACCAACGCATTCAGTAACATTTCGCGCAAGGCTGCCGCTGGATATTCACCCTTTTCGATTCTTAATAATCCTTCAAAGCTTATGTTTTTAATCAGAAACTTGTGTCCGAGTTGTTTAGGAACTTCCTGAAGAAGTTGTATCAAATTACCTTCTTCGGTTTCCTGAAATTTCAAATCATCATCAGTCTTACCAAACCTCCCTATCTTTACTGTTAGGTTCGGGTAAAACCTTCCGGGATCTTTACCAAAGAGAATGAGCGCAGCACGTTTTAGTTTACCGCCATCAGCCACACGTAATTTCTCCAATAGTTCCATCAGGCTTAAACCTTTCACATCCGGCATACGACCTGACTTCTCCGCAGCTTCTAAAAAAAGATCAATCGCCTTTTGATCAATGTCTTTAATAGTAGATCGAGACTCAATAATTTCATCCCAAGTCTGACCGGATTTCTTTAAAAGAAACTCTGTCAGCGCACTTCCTATCAATTCAGTATTTGTGCTTCCGCTTCGTTGGTAATACCGGCCTCTTAATGAAACAGCTACGGTGTAGGATGGCGTGATAATCTCAATAAAGTATTTTCCTTTTTCATCATGTAAATTTACTTCTGCTATTAGTCCTAAATAGTTTTTGATCTTGTTGGGAATATCATCCATTAACCTTTTATGGCCTGAAACACCTACCACTTCTCCTTTATCATTCTTGCCAATAAAAATTGTTCCGCCTGTTGCATTCGCAAAACCGCATACCCATTTTAAATGGTCGTCATGCCAGGATGATTTGTATTCAATGTTTTGATTTTCAGCCATAATTTCTAACTATTCAATTCCGATACGGATGAAACTCTTTTGTAAATGATTTCTTCAAACTTGGCGAAATGAGCTTCACCACATTTTATTTTTAGTTTTTCGCTTCCTCTCAATTCCTGACCTCGGCCTTTTGTCTCAGCAACAAAATAGATTTTCTTTTCACCTTTAAACACTACTGCCCAATCTGGATTGTATGTGCCAATAGGCGTATTTATTTTAAACCAGAACGGAAGTTTGAAGAAGAACTCAATATTGTCGCTGCTCTCACAGTCTTTGGCGAATTGGCTTTCGATGCCCGATTGAAGCGGAATATAATTCTCGTAGATGGTTCTTTCAGGCTTCGAGATTTCAAATGTGAATTGGTTCACAAAGAATTCAAGTTCATCATCCTGAAACAAAGTCATTTCATACCACTTGTCGCCAATCTTTTCGTACTTGATTCCGTCAATCATTAAGTCGTAGAGCTGTGTCCGTATCGCAGTTACGGCATA
>JAYVBN010000300.1:0-2881 GCA_043750455.1 Bacteroidia bacterium
GTTTATGCCAGCTGCTGGTTTGGTGTAGCTATAAAGTTTATTTTTCTTAATTTCGTTCAGCCACGTGGGACGGTGACGCGCTTCGAAAGCCGCAGCCGTCATAAACTCAAACGTTATGCACAATGCCACGCGGACAATGACGACATCAACGCACATTGGCACATTTGCTTGCCACACGTTCCACCGCGACACCAAAGCAAGCAAAAGAGCCAATTAACCCAACGCACGGACAGAGAAAAAAATAGGAACAACAATGACAGATGAGATTAAAGTATATGTTTACGGTTCATGTCACTTTTCAGGTCGACTTGACACAGATGAAGCAGTTGGAAATGGAGGTTATGGAGTTGTAATAAATGTAAACGGACAAAAGGCAGATGAAGTAGCGGGAGGTTTTTCCAACACGACAAATGCGCGAATGGACATAATAGGAATAACAGAAGGACTAAAAAGAATTAAGAATCCGAGCAATGTGACCGTATACCTTTCAAATGGGTACGTTGTAGACACCTTGACAAAAGGTTGGCTTGAGAAATGGAAAAAGAACGGATTTAAAAAGAAAAAACATGTTGAGCTATGGCAAGCGTTAGACATGGTTATTCAGGCCAGTTCTCATAAACTTACTTTTATACATGCCAAAGAGGTAAAATATTCAAAGGACTTTTTGATAGCCGAAGAACTCGGAAAGAAAATGTCAGGAAAGAAAAATCTGCCAACAGATTTAAAATCCGACAATGGACTCTTTGAAATAGGGTCTAACACTAGTGGAGAAATTACCAAACCACTTGAATTAGAAGATGACACTCCAATACTTGAAAGTGTTTCAGTTGATGCATCTTCCATTGGGAATCCTGGGCCAACTGAATACCGTGGGGTTGAAACAAAGACAGGAAAGGTACTTTTTCAAATGAAGTACGAAAAGGCTACAAATAACATTGGAGAATTTTTGGCAATAGTCCATGCACTTGCATTGTTTAAAAAAGAAGGAAAGGAACTAAATGTGATTTACAGTGACAGTGTAAATGCAATTTCTTGGGTCAACCAGAAAAAGTGTAAAACCAAATTTGATAAAACCGAAGAAAACTCAAAAGTTTTCGACCACCTTGATAGAGCCGTAAAATGGCTTGAGGCCAACACGTACGAGACTAAGATTTTAAAATGGAATACCGCAGCTTGGGGAGAAATTCCAGCAGACTATGGTCGTAAATAATCCAATCAAAGTTCTAAATTGAAGGTTGAAACCTTGAAACCCCAAAATATTGGAAGAAACGAAGACAAACCTAAGTGCCCTAAATGACCAGCAGAAAGAAGCAGTTGTGAGCGAAGAAAAGCGCTTATTAGTTTTAGCGGGTGCAGGTTCGGGAAAAACAAAAACACTATTGCAAAAACTAGTGTATTGATTATTTAATTTTGCAACATTTACTATATTTGATTTAAAAATCAAATATGGAAGTTGAGCTTATTAAATTAATGCTTACTGAAAACACACAGCTCTTTTGTGTGGGTGACGACTGGCAGAGCATCTATGGTTTTAGGGGTTCAAATGTCAGCTATATTATAAATTTTGAAAATCACTTCACAAATGCTCAAGTCGTCAAACTAAATCTTAATTATCGAAGTACACAACATATTGTCGGAGCAAGTAATGAAGTAATAAAACACAATAAGTTTAAAGTAGATAAGGACATTCATTCTTCTAAACAATCCGAGCATAAGATTGTTGTTTTTGCAGGAAACAATGATGAAGAAAACATTCAATTTGCAATTGAAGAAGTTCGTAAGTTCATGGACGAAGGACTTCTAAGTGAGGACATCTTGTTTCTCTACAGAAGAAGTAAAATGTTTAGTAACTCATTTAACCAAGACAAATCTTATTATCATAGACTAAAAGATGAGGGCTTGAAAGTCCAGGGAAAGACAATCCATGCTGCAAAGGGACTTGAAGCGAAAGTGGTTTTTATTATTGGGCTAACCGAGGGAGACGGTGGCTTTCCAGACATTTGGCTTGAAGATAGAATTTTTCAAACAATCAAGAAAGCCAATCATGACTTGTTACTGGAAGAAGAAAGGCGACTGTTTTATGTTGCCATGACGCGAGCAAAAGAAAAACTTTTCCTAATCACGGAGAAAGGAAACGAATCAAGTTTCTTAAAAGAAATCCCTGAAACATTTACTGTAAGGACAAGTATTCCATTGAAGTCGATGGTTGAGAAAATAATTACATGTAAAAAATGCTTTAGTGAACTGAATAAATTATGGGTCGTATGCCCTTACTGCGAGGAAAAGGTAAACGGACAGGAGAAATAGTTCTTCGAAAAACCACACCAATGCCACTGCCGCGCAATCCGACACACAACCAAAGCAGTGGCATCCGTGTGGTTAAAGTACGGTGAATGCGTGGCACAGTGCATAACAAAAGGTTTGCGCAATTGCCGGGTTCGGTGTCCTCATTACTTTCGTTTTCTTTATTTACATTGTGTCGTGGGACAAGTCGCAACTGGTCGGGCTTAACATTTCGCTATCGCTCCATTTTTAAGCCCTCCTATTCCGGCAACTGCGCAAACCCAAACGTTGGTGGCAATGTGGCCGGACAAAAATTCCAACTAACGGGCGACACTCTACTAATAAAGATTCTCCACGGGGAGAAGTGAACGGCTTCGTGACAACTTGGACTTTAAAAAATAATTTAACGTTGGACAATTGAGAAGAATAATGGCCGACCCTTCGCATTTTTAAAACCCACCCAAGCAGCACATTTGCAAGCCGCGCACACCCAACGCACAAACCCAAGCTTGCAAAAGAGCTGCGCCAACCCGCAAGATTTCCTTATCTTTAAAAAGTTTCTTTGAGCAAATGAAAATTGAACGGATAACAGTTAAGA
>JAYVBN010000301.1:0-2702 GCA_043750455.1 Bacteroidia bacterium
TAGCTGTCGGCCACATAGATATCGCCATTTTGAAGTTTATCAATTGGCCATGAGTTTGTACCGCCCGCCTGCACCCGACCTTCGTTTTTACCAACTTCACGCACTACACTCTCAATGTCCGGGCGAAGTGGCATATACTGAGCAGTCAATGCTCTTCCCGCCATTACCTTATCATTATTAATAATTATCCAATCGTTCTCGAATTGATTATTGTATCCTTTATTTCTAAGATATCCCCAGGCTTCTTCCATAGAAACTTTTTCCAGCCTTGCCAGCAAGGCATCCGGTACTTTGGGTCTGCCATCCGCGAATCGCTCACCCGCCCAAAGAGAAGTAATCGTTTTTATTTCGTCAGGTGTAGGAGAAATTCTCTGGGCAGAAACACTACCTGCCAGTAAGGTAAATATGAGTGCGATTATTTGAGTTAGTCTTTTCATCATAGTAACGGATAAATTGTCTTTAATTAACACGTAATGCCTATGGGGTCATCACTCAACTTGCATGACAAACTTGATTTATAAGGATGGGCAACTCTTGTTAGTTGCCCACCTACTTTTATAAACAATACATTTTACTTTGCCCACCAAACTTTGGTACTCAAAGCATCTGGTCCGCCCAATGTGGAAATAGCACTGGTAACATTTTGATTGTTTACTAGTCTTTCAGCATCCGGATAGGTGAGTCTCTGGATGAATGCACCTGCAACCTGACTACCCGAAAAAGGATTTGGCGCAAGAGCTGGCAAACCAATGCGTCTAAAGTTAGCCCATGCTTCTGGCCCGTTTAAGAACGATGCCACCCAATATTGATAACCTAATTGAGGAAGAGCAGTTGCAAGTGAACTATTTAAAAGCGTGCCTTCGGGCCCAGCCGCATAGGTATCTCTGGCTGCTGCCGAAATTGCACAACCGGGGTCGTAGGAAACCATTTGATCCATATGTGCTTTTATTCCATCATTAAAGTAAGTTGCAGCTTGAGCAAAAGTAAGACCAGCAAAACCACGCATGGCGGCTTCTGCAAGCAAGAGATTAGTCTGAGCTGCCGTTACCAAAAACAAAGGCGATGTTCTTTTTACCATTCTGTTTCTATCCACCTGGCTGTAAGAGAATCGATTACCCGTTCTTGGTGCCGGAGGAGTTCCATACGAACCTCCAGCAGGTAATGTGGCACCAGTTATATCGGCTTCTCCATCGGTGCTGCCAATTGGCGTACCAAACTGATCGGCTGCAGCTGTGGTACCGTTCCCAAAATTGTTTGCTGTTTGGTCCCCGCCACTGCGGGCTCCTCTATAACGAATCGCAATAGCTGATAATCGGGGATCAACGGCTGTTGTATTACCGACATTGCCTGGTGTTCCCTTGAGTGCATTTACAAAAGGTTGAGCCAGGTAGAAGTTAGCTGCTTCTCCACCGTTTACTGTGTTTCCAAATCCGTTTACAAAATTGGCATCGTGTCTAATGATAACATTGTCTGCATTAGCTAATATTAGATTAGTGGCTGCATTTCCACCAATAGCCGCGGTTACCGTAGCAGCAGCTTTAGTTGCATCTGCTTTTGTTAATCGCATGCCAGCCCGTAACAAAAGTGAATTTCCGAATTTCTTCCACCTTGTAATATTTCCAGCGAACAAAGCATCTCCAGTTTCAATCCTTCCAGAAGCATTCAAGGCTGCCACCGCTTGTGTCAGTTCATCGATGATTTTAGGATAGATCGATTGCTGTGTCTCATACTTTGGGAAGAAGGTCTGGCCAGTGTATCCGGCACCTGCTTCCGTATAAGGAATGTCGCCATAGGTATCGGTAAGCACTAGAAAAGCATTGGCTTGAACGATCCTTGCCATGTGATATAGATTGGCTCTTGAAGCATCATCCTTAGTCGCTACTATAACATCGTTGGTGTACCGGATTACATTCTGAAAATAGTTATTCCAGTTCGATGGTGTGTTATTTACTTGAACTTTGTTAAAATTTCCACCTTCCAGAACACCCGTATTGGTTGAAAACCATTGTTGAACAATTGCTTCTTCATAAATAAGGCTAGAAGTTGGTGAAGAAGAGATAAGGGCATTGTTTAGTGTAAAAACAGGATCAAGACTTATGGCTCCACTCTTACTTTTATTCAGCTCATCAAATCCATTATCGCATGCCGTAATAATAGTGAACGACAGAGCTAGTATAAATATGTTTAGTATCTTTTTCATGATCAGTCGTATTTAAAATTTAACGTTCAAATTGAATCCAATGCTCCTAGTGGGAGGAATCGTTGGAGATTCCATACCGATTACGTTGTCTGAGCTATAACCAAAGGCTTCAGGATCAATGTTATCAGCCCATTTTTTCAACATCAAGACATTATTAGCCACGGCACTCAACATCAAGCCTTTAATAGGAAAGGATGATTTGAGAAACTTAGCGAAGTCATACCCGATGGAAATTTGCCGCAGTTTCCAATAACCGGCATCGTAAATAACAGGCTCAATTAATGCTCTTGCCCTTACCACCGAGAAATAATTCTGATTTGTAGCAAATGCAGTATTAGGTTGGCTGGCTGCATTGACACCTACCCCGGTGACTTTACCTGGATCGTTGCCATTGCCATCCAAGGTTCCTCCTTCTCTGCCTTCAAGTGTCACCTTGTGAAGTCCATGACGATAGGCGTTAAAGTTTGTACCTGATAATAATTTTCCGCCTAGCTTAAAGTCG
>JAYVBN010000302.1:0-15359 GCA_043750455.1 Bacteroidia bacterium
AAGAAAGAGACGGAGGTTAAACCTGTTAAGGAAGACATTAAGAAGGTGGACAAAAAGGAAGTAAAAGTAGCCGACACAAAACCTTCCGATGACAATGGAAATCCAAAGCAGGCCAATCAGGGTGATGATAAAAACAAAGTAGGCAATAAAGGCAGTGAAGAGGGTCCGCTCAATGATGGCGCAATATATAAAGGCACGCAAGGCGGTGGTGGTGGTGGTGGGCTTCAGCTTTCCATGCAAGGGTGGAAGTGGAGTGTTGATCCTGTAATTCCTGATTTACCCGAGAACGACTTTGGTGTTGTTGTTTTCGAAATTGAATGTGATGAGGATGGAGAATTCACTTCTATTAAAACTTCAGTGAGGGGGTTAAGTCCAAAAACTGAGAAAATCCTGAAGGACATGATATTAAAGAATTCGCTAACAAGTACTTCGGCTGGTAAGGTGCCTGGTCACTCAAAGGGTACAATCACTTTAAAGATTAGTGCACCAAAAAATTAGAAATTATTTCGTTTTGTAGAGCCTCTCTGCAACCTTTTCGGTTATACTTTTCGGTACGAGGTAAGTTAGTTGCACTGATATCCAGTTTATAAAACCAGGCACAATCTCAGACTTTCCTTTTAGCATACCTTCAATTCCTATTTTAGCCACTGCTTCTGGCTTCATACTGAATTTTTCTGCTCGCTCTTTCATGCTCTCCATACCTGCTCTGTCAACGAATCCTGTGGAGGTAGCACCCGGACTAAGGCAAGAAACCGATACGGTTGACTTCTTCAATTCCAGTCGCAATCCTCGGGTGAAAAGCACAACGAATGCTTTTGATGCAGCGTAGGTAGCAAGAGTGGGCACCGCCTGATAAGCCGCAGTGCTGGCCACATTTAAAATGAAAGCCTTTGGTTGTTTTTTTAGTTCAGGCAATAACAAGTAACAAAGATTGACCAGTGTATTCATGTTAAGCTGCATCATGTTGGTCAATTCGGGCAGTCCTGTTTTCTCAACCGGATTCCAAATACCGTAGCCTGCATTGTTAATCAGGATATCAATGGTGAATGAGTTTCTAGTTAACCACGACTGTAGTGTAAGGTGAGCATCAACTGAGGAAAGATCCAAACTTAAGAACTCAGCCTTGATATGAAACTCATCCCTGAGTTCAGTGCACAGTTGTGAAAGTTTTTCACCAGACCTTGCCACCAAAAGGATATCATGATTGCGACTTGCTAGTTCACGCGCAAGGCAAAGGCCAATGCCTCCGCTGCCTCCTGTGATGAGTGCATACGCCATTTAAAATTACTTATCTGTGAGTGTCATCAGTCTTTGATAAAGCATGGGTTTGCTGCTCTCCGACTTAGGAATAAATTTTCCGCAAATAATGGGTACATACATCACTCGTCTGCGGCTTTTTTCGCCAATAAAAGGTGACTGAGCTACTCGATGCCAAAGTCTTCCATCATGGACAGTTAAATCACCTGCTTCTACATTTAATCCCACCTCTTCTTTGTCTGGTGCGTGGCTGATGAAATAGATTTTCTTAAAAAGTAAGGTCGCCAGTCCCTTATTATGTGTTCCCGGAATTATCCTCAATCCGCCATTATCGGTTGATGAGTTATCAAGATGAATACCCACATTTAACATAGGCATTACTTTCTGTCCATAGAAAATATCGCGAAGAGCATCCGTGTGCCAACCCAGCTGACTGTAGTTGCTGTTCTCTGTATTGATGTAATGATTGAATACAAGACCGTCTTTTTCATTCTCTCCGATTCGGCTTTCATGGTCGCCAATAAAAGCGAACAAGGCTTTTAGACGTTCGTCTTTTAAGAACTTAGAGAAAAGGTCACTATGCTGGTTAAGAAAGGCAAAACGCTGGACTATTTTCTTTCCATTTACGTCAGTTCCATATTTTATGGGTACCCCGTTTATGGATTTAACATCCTCCCTTATCCATTGATCCTGAATTTTAGCTGACTCCTCCAGGAGTTGTTTAACGGTTTCTTTTGGTATGAAATTTTTGAAGTGAATAAATCCATTCTGCTCAAAAAATGCCAACTGCTGGTCAGAAAGCCTATCTCCTAACGAAAATAGGGGGTATTTGGAGTTAAGGGAGTCTGAGATGCCGTTGTTTGCCATACTTTTTACATTACCGAAGTATTAACCTCAAATTAAGGGAATTTTAACTTAAACTCTCTAACGTAACCTTTAAATTATTGACTAAAACCACCTACTATTTTTTGATTTTGAGGCACTTTGCGTGCAAGGGCGATCAGGCTATAGCCCGTGGAATAAGAGTGGCTTGCAATTTCCTGGTTAAGAAATAAATAGCCCATGCAAAGAAAGGTGCTGAAAATACATCAACGCTGTAATGGACATGCTGCCATAAAATAAGAAATGCAACAATGACTGTCGAAGTTAAAAGGATGATTTTACGGGATTTATTTACCTCGATCAGAAATAATAAAAAGAGAGTTGACACATGTCCTGAAAAAAATAGATCTTTTAAGTAGACTGTATTTCCGTAGGCTATCTTAGTGATCAAGGGGTCTGTTAATGGAATAATGTCTTGCGGTGGTTCGAGCGTTACAAAATACAAGGTTGCTATGCGGATCAGATTAATACCGATGTAGCACTCTATCCCAAGCAGGATTGTATAAGGATTTGAATAGTTAAAAAGTAAAGTGACAAGGACAGATAAGTAGATGAGTCCGAAAATGACCCATGAAAAATCTTTAGGTTCCAATTGATTTAGTAGGTAGTCGTTTAGGACCACGCCTGGTTTTGATAATAAAATTTCAGTAAAAAAATAGGGGAGAAATGAAATGATCAGGACTCCTGCAAATCCGGAGGCAATAAGATGGATTCGAAAGTGTTTTTTACTCAGTGCTTCCTTCCAACTGAGACAGTTACTCATTTACAATTATTAGATAATAATTCTTTTTGCCTTTCTGGGCGAGCAGATAACGATTTTGCAAAAGTTTGAAGTCTGGCTTTTGATTGGGATCAGTTACTTTAATTTTATTGATGCTCACACCACCACCCTGAATCATTTTGCGTGCCTCACCTTTTGACGGAAAAATTTTGCCTTGCGTTATTTCAGATAATAAATCCGTTACAGAAGCAGCACCTTCCCATGAAGATTTTTTTATAGAAGTTTGCGGTACCCCTTCAAAAACCGACAACAGCGTATCTTCATCAAGCGCTTGTAAATCTTCGTTTAACGAATTACCAAAAAGTATATTTGAAGCCTTTACTACTCCTTCGTATTCCTGCTGTGAATGAACTCTTACGGTTATGTCTTTGGCTAATTCCATTTGAAGCTTTCGTGCGTGTGGTGCAGTAATATGCTCCGCTATAAGACTTTCAACTTCCTCTTTGCCACGTTCCGTAAAAATCTTGATATAGTTGGAAGCGTCATCATCTGAAACGTTTAACCAGTACTGATAAAACTTGTACGGAGAGGTTCGCTTTGGATCTAACCATACATTACCTCCTTCCGTTTTGCCAAACTTAGTGCCGTCTGCTTTTTTGATTAGCTGTGTAGTAAGTGCAAATGCCTCTCCCTCATCTTTTCTTCTGATCAGTTCTGTGCCGGTGAGAATATTGCCCCATTGGTCAGAGCCTCCCATTTGCAACTTGCAATTTTTGTTTTTGTAGAGCCAGTAAAAGTCGTAACCCTGCACAAGCTGGTAAGTGAATTCCGTGAATGACAAGCCTGTCTCTAACCTCTTCTGGACAGAGTCTTTGGCCATCATGTAATTTACCGTTATGTGTTTCCCTACATCACGTATGAATTCAAGAAAGTTAAAATCCTTGAACCAGTCATAATTATTCACCATCTCTGCTGAATTGGCTCCACTTGAAAAATCTAGAAATTTCTTCAATTGTGCTTTTACACAAGCTTCATTATGGCGTAAGACCTCTTCGGAAAGCAAATTACGCTCAGCGGATTTCCCAGAAGGATCGCCCACCATGCCTGTCGCTCCACCCACAAGGGCGTAGGGTTTGTGTCCGCTTCTTTGAAATTGAACCAAGGTCATGATTTGAACCAGGTGACCAATATGCAGCGAGTCTGCTGTTGGGTCAAACCCTATATATCCACTGGTCATCTCTTTCTTTAGTTGCTCCTCCGTTCCAGGTGTGATATCGTGGATCATACCACGCCAGCGAAGTTCCTCGATAAAATTTTTGCTCATTGCTTGCGATAAAGTTTCAAATATAAGGCTACTTATCTCAATATAAGACTCCCCGTTACCAATTAAAGATTCGGCTGGTTCTCCGTAAGTAATTGTCTTTCAACGGTATTGTTCATGCTTATCAAAACTTATTAAGGCTGCTTTTTTTAACTCGCAGTATTTTTCGTTTTTTTAGATTTCTAAATCTTAACTACTTCATGCAACAACCAGACTCACTTCGTCTCGTGGCCGAATTTCACAAGACTTTTAAGCATCCTATTTTAGAAACTCCCACCATACCTGATGAGGCTCGCTGCCGACTTCGGGTTGCCTTGATTGCGGAAGAACTGAAGGAGATGGAGGTAGCAATTCTGGAAAAAGATATTGTTGGCATTGCAGATGCATTATGTGACATTCAATACGTTCTGTCTGGGGCAGTGCTCGAATTTGGCTTAGGGGGTAAGTTCAACGACTTGTTTAATGAAGTTCAGCGTTCTAATATGAGCAAGGCATGTAATTCGGAAGCAGAAGCGCAGAAAACCATTCAGTTTTATAAGGATAAAGATGGTACTGAATGCTACTACCGCAAGGAAGGTGAGAAATGGTTGGTCTATCGGAAGTCGGATAATAAGACAATTAAATCCATAGGTTATTCACCAGCGGATTTAGAAAGCGTCTTAGGAAAGTGAATTTGCTACGGGTCATGTTGAGGATAATTAGTTTGAAAGTGAGGTGGTGTTCAGAACCTTGTAAGCCAAGTTTTGTTTAAAATAGGAAGGGGTTAAATTCTCTTAAATTATATTTACCTTTAAAGATTAAAACGTTAAAATAGTTTTATGGATGAAATTCAAGAAAGCCAATTCCTCTCGGTCTGGCATAGTGCAATCATAATTGGTGCTATCATTTCAATAACAGCAAGTATCCTCGTCTACCTGTTTTATAGAATGCGTGTCTCAATGATTTCTGATTATAAAGACAAATATGATTTTATAAATCAGAATGAAATAAAATGGTTCAAGTGGGTATTCTATTTGCTCGGATTGGGAATAGGTCTACCAATTAACATGTATGGAGCTGGCAAAGAAGTCGGTACTTGGTTTTTCGTCCTACTGTTCATTTCAATTGCGGGAGTTACATTAGTTGGCTATGTAGCTTCTCTTATCTTGGATTTTTATTACCCAACCAGACTAAATTTAAAACTTAAAAAATGGCGCTATATGCCGCGTGTTAATGGAAAGACGGGCAATAAGATGCGGCTACTAAGTGAAGATGAAGAAGATGTTCACCTAAAGGAAGGTATGCAGGCTGAGGAAAATGTTTTCTCAATTGATTATGATGTGTGGGTTGACGAGAAGACTTCTGACATAAAGATTGAAAAGTATCAGGGTCACTTAGTTGCCCTTCAATGTGGTAATTGTGGATTCTTTACAATGCGTGTAGTCAAGGAGGAGATTGTTGAAACCCATGATGATGGGCAACCAAAAGAACTCGTAAAAAATTATAAATGTTCCTATTGCAAAAATGTCCGGGCTACTCAATTTCACATTTCTCAAAAGCAAGGTGGGGATTACATAATGGAGAAGCCTAAGACTAAACGCAATACAAGAGGAATTGAAATGGTCAAAATCGAAATCCACTCTGCTCTTGCAGGGAAGAAATTTTATGAATTTGAATCCCTGGAAAAGGCGCAGAAATTTATTGAGGAATTTGACAATGATAAAGTGGCTTAAAGACGAATGAAAAATTTGAGGCACCTCTTTTGCTTCGAATTCGTTAAGACTTAAAACTTAGTTCTCAAATGGTTATAAAAAAAGCGAGCGGATTGACGCTTGGCATGCTATTTACAGTGTTGTCAATTGCAAATAGCTTTTCATTAAAAGATACACTTGAATTAAAATCTAAGCCGATTTACGGCAAAGAAGCCAAAGTAATTTCGTATGTTCTTGATAATAATCACTACCGAAAGCTCAAGCTAAACGATTCTTTGTCTTCCGCTATTCTGGACAGATACATCAAGGAACTTGATAATAATAAATCCTATTTCATTTCAAGTGACCTCAAAGATTTTGAAAAGTACAGGTTTACAATTGACGATCTGACCCGCAATGAAGACATTGAGCCCGCTTATGAGATTTACAATGTTTTTCGCAATAGGTATAAGGAGCGGATGACCTTTGTTATGAATAATTTAATCAATCAGGAGTTTGACTATTCAATTGATGAGTATTATGAAACTGATCGGGATAAGGAATCTTGGGCGAATAATGTTTCAGAGCTTAATGATATTTGGAGAAAGATCATAAAAAATCAAGCACTAAGCTTAAAGGTGACCGGCAAAAATCATGAGGAGATAAAAGAAGTCCTGAAGAAGAGATACGAACGTTTTATTAAGTCGGTTTCTCAGTTTACAGGAGAGGATGTCTTTGGTGTCTATATGAATTCAATTACGGAGGCGTATGATCCACACACCAATTATTTATCGCCAAAGGCTTCCGCCTTATTTAAACAAAGTATGAGCCTTTCCTTGGAAGGCATAGGAGCTCAATTGCAAACTGAAAATGATTATACAAAGATTGCTCGTATAATGCCTGGAGGACCAGCCGAAAAATCGGATTTAATCCACAACAATGATTTGATTATTGGCGTGGCTCAAGGTAAAGAGGGTGAGATGGTGGATGTTATTGGTTGGCGCATTGATGAGGTTGTAAAGTTGATAAAGGGCCCCAAAGGAACCACTGTTAGGATAAATATTTTGCCTTCGCAAACAGGAGTGAACGGACCTTCTAAAGAGATCGTGTTAGTTCGTGATAAAATCAAGTTAGAGGATCAGGAAGCAAAGAGGAGTACTATTAACTATCAATCAGATGGGCGGAATCTTAAACTAGGTGTCATTAACCTCCCTAATTTTTACATGGATTTTGAAGAATATCAAAAAGGAAACCTCGAATACAAGAGCACTACCCGTGATGTAAAACGCTTGATAGGTGAATTACAAGCAGAAAGGGTAGATGGTATTGTAATGGATTTAAGAAACAATGGAGGTGGTTCACTGGCCGAGGCCATTGACCTTACTGGACTTTTTATCAAAGAGGGACCTGTTGTTCAAGTGAAGAATTCTGCTGGTAAAGTTGAAATAGGCTTAGATGACGACAAACAAGTTGTCTACTCAGGGCCACTAATAGTGCTAACTAATCGATTCAGTGCTTCCGCTTCAGAAATTTTTGCCGGAGCCATTCAAGACTACCACCGAGGTGTGATAGTGGGCGAGTCGACTTTTGGTAAGGGAACTGTGCAAACTGTTCTTGACCTAAAGCGTTTTATCATCGACAAGGAAGAAGTTGGTGAATTGAAATTAACTTTTCAAAAATTTTATCGCGTCACAGGCAGTAGTACACAGCACAAAGGTGTTTCACCTGATATTAAATTACCATCGGCTCTTGGGGAATCACAATATGGTGAAAGTTCAAGCCCTAGTGCATTGCCATGGGATGTAATTAGCCCTACACCATTTCAAAAAGTGACCGATGTAAATGATAAGGTCTTATCCAGTCTCTCGAAATCTTATTTGGATCGGGTTAAATTTGATACTAGTTTAAAAAAATATGTTGCTGAGACGGAGGAGTTGAAGAAAAATCTGGCGCAAACAAAAATTTCACTTAAAGAATCTGTTCGCAAGGTTGAAATGGAAGAAGCTGAAAAGAACAAAGCACTCAACGAGAAATTAGACACTAAAGTAACATCCAAAGAAGGACTTCCGGTCGATGAGCTTTTGAAGCTTGATGATGAGTATTTGCGCGAAGGTCTTTTGATACTGGCCGATCTTGTAACGAAACGTATTGGTTAGTTTTTTACAGAAATGGCCTTTAGCGTATAACCCTTACCTTTTAATAGCGCCAACAGTCCGCGTTCTCCTTCGAGGTGAGAAGCACCAACTGAAATGAATGCGATTTTATCCGCCATCATGTTCTCAATTTTGGGTAGCCACTCTTCATTTCGTTTGTAATAGAATTCTTCCAGAAACAATGGATTATTTTCTGTTGGATGCAAGGTGTATTCAAATATCTCTTCAAGGTTTCCATTTGGATAATCGACCATGAGTTTTTGATATTCAGACTTTTGCGTTTCAAAGTTTGCAACGCTGTGAAGAAGCGCTTTCACCTGATCCTCCATGGGATAAGTATTCAGAGCAGCGGCTTCACGATCTACAGATTCTAAGCTATAACTTTCCAAATTATTCTTATTGGCAAATTTAAGAAGCTCCATATCGTAGAATCTTACCTCCTCGCCCAGAGATAATCGCGTCATTAAAATAGATAAGGGCAAGGGTTTTATTTGGATGTATTTTTTTTCAAAAACAGATTTACTGATCCCAAATTCTTTTTGAAAAAGCTCTTGTACAAGGATATAATCCGATGGTGAGAGTTGTGTTGCCAACGATTGACCTTTAGGGAAATGCAGTGCTTTGTTAAGTTCGTGCTGAGCATGATGGTCTATCTGATCTTCAATGGCGAAGATTTCAGACTTTTTAATATGATTCGTTACCTGAGCGGGCAGGTAAAACTCTTTCTTACCAATAAACTTCAAAGTGCCCAGTAAATAGGAGGGTGTCTTAAGACCATTTCCTGAAATCTCCCAAAGAATAGAATTTTGCGACTTAGCTGATACAAAAACTAGAAACACAAACAGGATAGCGAGAACATTTTTCGACTTATTCATATCAAATTGAGTTGTAATAACAACAAAGGAAACATTAAATCATGAAATATGAAAAGCCTTTATTCAGGTATTAAAACTTTGATTAATTAATTGCCTTTGATCCTGCGATGGATTAATTTGGGAGTTTAGCTATGTACTAAAGAAATGAGTGAAGAACTGCTTAAAGCGATTATACAACTTTTTGCTATTGTTGCCAAAGAGCGCATCACTGAAGACGAGCGAGCCAACATTAAGGATTTTCTTGCTCTCCACCTCAATCAGGAAGCCTTAAGGTACTACCTCAACCTTTTTGACGAATTCTGTAAAGTCAATAAGCGCGTGGCCAATCCCGCCATGGCCAATGTGGATGAGGAGACCATGCAGTTTGTAGACGACTGGGCTCAAATCATGACGATTTCAAAGAAGGTTAATCAGGCATTGACCATGCAACAAAAGGCTGTTTTGATTGTCAAAATCATTGAGCTTGTATTTGCTGACAATGAAATTTCAGAACGTCAGGGAAATTTGATTTTTTATATTGGCGAGGCTCTAAAAATTCCATTAAAGGATCTTCAGGCCATGCGCTCTTTCGTCATCGGCCAGGATATTGAAGAACTTGCTTCACGCCAGATATTGGTGATTGATGAGGGATCCGATGTAGTTGCCCATCCAGGTCCGCGCATTATTTCAAAGAACCTTACAGGCCTTATTGCCATCCTTCGGCTTCCGGATATTGAGACTTATTTTATTAAGTACCTTGGTATTACTTCCCTCACGCTTAATAGTGTCCCGCTGAAGAGCAGAAAGATTGATGTCTTTCCTACAGGTAGTACCATTCGTGGGAACAAAGTAGATCCTGTTTACTATAGCGATGTAGTTGGCAAGTTTCTTACCGAAGAAAATGAGACTGAGATATCTTTTGTTGCCGAACATATTTTCTATCATTTTAATAGTGGCAGAGCAGGACTACAGAATGTAAGTATATCAGAGCATGGAGGTAAACTCATTGGATTAATGGGAGCAAGTGGCTCCGGAAAATCCACACTCCTGAGTGTGCTGAATGGATCTGAGCGACCCTCTAGTGGAAGGGTGTTGATCAATGGCATTAATATTCATGATGATACCGATAAAGTAGAGGGCGTTATTGGATTCATTCCGCAAGATGATCTGCTCATCGAAGATCTAAGTGTTTTTGATAACCTCTATTTTGCTGCTCGTCTATGTTTTGGTCACTATTCGAAAAAACAAACCCGAGAACTCGTAGAAAAAGTACTATTGAGCCTCGGATTGTCGGAGATCAGAAATTTGAAAGTTGGATCGCCCTTACAAAAGACGATAAGCGGTGGCCAACGAAAGCGATTAAATATTGGACTTGAGCTACTGCGAGAGCCAACAGTACTTTTTGTAGATGAGCCAACTTCAGGGCTTTCCTCACGCGATTCAGAAAATATTATGGATTTGCTCAAAGAGCTTTCCCTAAGAGGTAAGATGATTTTTGTTGTGATTCATCAGCCATCATCAGATATTTTTAAAATGTTTGACACGCTCGTGATTTTGGATGTTGGTGGCTTTCAGATTTATTACGGCAATCCGGTTGAATCTGTATCTTATTTCCAGGAGATAGTGAATGCAGCCTACAAGACACCCGGTGCGTGCCCGGATTGTGGCAACATAAATCCGGAGCAGGTTTTCAATATTATTGAAACCAGGGTGGTGAATGAGTTTGGTCGTTTTACTCATACCCGTAAGATTTCACCGGGCCAATGGTATCAATACTTTAAACAGAAGATCAAACTTCCCAAGATCAAACAGGTAACGGATCCTCTTCCCATTACTCAAAAAATTCCTAACCGGTTTAGACAGCTTTTGGTTTTCGTTCAACGAAATGTGCTATCAAAACTAGCCGACCATCAATATCTGACCATCAATGCGTTGCTGGCTCCTGTATTGGCATTGTTCATCGCATACTTTAGTAAGTACAGTGCCACAAACACAGTGTATACCTTTTATGGTAACGATAATATTCCTGTGTATTTTTTAATGAGTATTGTGGTGGCTCTGTTTGTGGGCTTGATTGTAAGTGCAGAAGAGATATTCCGCGACCGTAAAATTTTAAAGCGAGAAAAGTTTCTAAACTTAAGCCGAAGTAGTTATCTTATTTCGAAGATCATCGTACTTTTTGTTATATCCGCTATTCAAACGATTAGTTTTATTCTGATAGGAGATTTGGTCTTAGAAATTCCGTTGGGAGAAATGCGGTATTGGCTGATTTTATACTCATGTTCTTGCTTTGCCAATATGTTGGGATTGAACATTTCTTCTGCATTTGACTCGGCCGTAACCATTTATATTCTAATCCCCATTTTAATTATCCCTCAGTTATTGTTGAGTGGTGTGGTTATCAATTTTGATAAGTTTAACCCAAATGTTGGCACGCCAAAAAGGGTTCCGATGATGGGTGAGTTTATGGCATCGCGTTGGGCGTTTGAGGCCTATATGGTAACGCAGTTCAAAGACAATCCGTTTGAGAAGCAGTTCTATGAACAGGATCAGACAATGGCGCTTGCCAAATACAAGAGGGTTTACTATATCCCTCAACTGGAATCCAAACTTGCTTATGTAGTAAGTGAGCGAAAGAGGTGGAGAGATTCAAATGAAAATAATCCGGTAAAGACCTCTTTGGACGTATTAAAAAGTGAGATCGAAAATGAATTGAAAATGGTTGGCACCAATAAATTCCCGGAAGTAAACCAATTGGCAATTGGAAAGTTCGATTCAACGGTATATCTCAAAACCTTTGACTTTCTTTTGGCATTAAAAAACTATTATAGGGCACGATTGACAAGGGCGTCTGATGCCAAGGAAGCTTTGGTGACTAAACTAACAAGCACCCCTGCAGAAAAGGACCAATATGAAAGCATGAGAATCAGCTACCAGAATAAATCTGTTACCAATATGGTAGAAAATGCTAATAGTGTGACACTAATTGTAGAGTGGCATGGAGAACTGATACAAAAAATTTACCCTATTTACTTTAATGATCATCGACCAATGAACTTCTTGGATTTTAGAGGGAATTTTTATATCCCCACAAAATATTTTGCAGGGAGAACGTTTGACACGCTCTATTTTAATGTTTCTATGATATGGATGATGACGCTGATCTTGTACGGCACGTTGTATTTCGATTTATTGAAACGAGGGGTGCGTAGGACAGGCGCCTATCTGAAGTACAGGAAAAAGAATTTGCAAGGCTAAAGCTATCGACATACTAAATCAAATAATCAATGAAGCTCAAACATGTATTATTGGTAATAGCAGTAGGCTTTTTTATTTTTTCATGTGCTACCAAAGAGCATCATTCAGAAGGTGCAGCTATGGACAATGATGAATGGCCTGAGATGGATGCCTTTCACATGACCATGGCCGAAGCATTTCACCCGCTGAAAGACTCGGGTAATGTGGAACCTGCCACCAGACTGATGAGTCAGTTGGCAGACGAAGCTGATAAATGGGCAGAAGCTCCTCTGCCGGAGAAAGTGAATACTGATGAAATGAAGTCGCGCCTACAAAAACTAAAGACTGATCTCCGCGCATTAGCAGATGAAGTTAACGATGGTGCTCCCGAGGATCAGGTGGGTACGACCCTTTATACCATCCACGATCAGTTCCACGAAATTATGGAAGCATGGCATGGAGGTGGAAGTAAACATGAACACGAAAAAAAATAGTGATAGTGGATTCTATTGAGTAGAAGATGGAGCTACTTGCGATTAAGGAGCATATTGACGATAACAAAGAATTTGCAAGCAATCCTTTGTGTAAGGACAGTCTCATCATGACTCTTAATTTTTATAAATCAGTTGGATTTAGTCCGCCCTGGATAGGTTACTATGCAATGAATGAAAATCAATTAGTGGGTTGTGCGGGGTTCAAAGGAAGACCAATTGATAACAAAGTAGAAATTGCTTACGGAACATTTGAGATGTTTCAAAAACAAGGAATGGGAACTGAGATTTGTAAGTTGTTGGTTAATCTATCGTTGAAAACAAATCCTTCTATTCGAATCATGGCAAGAACGCTTCCGGAGAAAAACTTTTCAACGCGAATACTTGAAAAGAATGCTTTTAAATGTCTGGGAATTGTGAATGACCTTGATGATGGAGACGTGTGGGAGTGGGAGTTTTTTTCTTAGCTCAGGATCAGAATCAAATTGTATAGCTAATGTTATGCATAAATGAACACTCTCAGATTACTATTTTGTGAATCTTAGTGGCTTCGTGCCTTGGTGGTTCAATTTTGCATTTTTTAAACTGAACCATGAAGACTCAAAAGCACAAAGAAATCATGAGGTGCGTAACATCAATTGTATAAGTTACTTTTAAATAGTCCATTCAACTATGAAAAAATTTATCAAGTTAATCCTCATCACCTTGGTGATATCAGCCTGCGTTAATCAGAAAGAAACTGCTGAGAACGAGTGGGTGCAATTATTTAATGGTCGTGATCTGGAGGATTGGATTGTGAAAGTACATCATCATGAAGCGGGTGTGAATTTTGGTAACACCTTTCGTGTAGAAGAGGATATGATTAAAGTGCGTTATGATCAATACGGAGATTTTAATGATCAGTTTTCACACCTTTATTTTAAACAACCGTTTTCACACTTTCATTTGAAGTTAGAGTACCGTTTTGTTGGTGAACTGCAGAAGGGAGCACCTGAATACACGCTGCGCAATAGCGGTGTCATGTTTCATTCGCAAGATCCCCGAAGTATGCCAAAGGAACAGAATTGGCCGATCTCCGTAGAGATGCAATTTCTGGGAGGACTTGGTGATGGCAAGCCACGGCCAACAGGTAACATGTGTTCGCCAGGGACTGACATTGTTTATCAGGGAAAGACGTACGATAGTCATTGTCTCAATTCAGCTTCCAAAACATACGAAGGCGATCAATGGGTGCGAGCCGAATTAATTGTCTTAGGTGATTCATTGATTACTCATATTATCAATGGGGATACTGTTTTGCAATACAGCAAACCCACTATGGGAGGTGGAGTAGTACAAGGATATGACAGTGCTATCTGGATGCCAGGAAAAGCATTAGCATCGGGCTATGTTGCTTTGCAAAGCGAAGGGCAACCAATTGATTTCCGTAAAGTGGAACTGCGCAATTTGAAAAAGTAACTTTCAGGCGTAAGTGATCATAGCTCACATGTGATTAACTTAGATAGCGATGGTGTTAACGAAATTTTATTTCTTCGCTCTTTCCTTTGCTACTTCTTCTGCTGTAATAGCTTCCGCCTTATTTCCAAACGTATTCCTCACATACGTCAACACGTCCGCAATCTTCTGATCATCTAAGAAAGCATGGGCAGGCATGGCGTTGTTATACGTTTCACCGTTGATGACAGTAGGTACACTCAATCCATTTAAGATAATGCCGATCAACGCCTTTTTATCACCCGTCACTAAGCCAACACCTGCCAGTGGAGGATTCATGCCAGGCGCACCTTTGCCGTTGGCCTGATGACATGCCACGCAGAATTTATCATATACTCGTTTGCCCGGCAGCAACTCATCGGCAACCGGTTCCGGATTCTCCAACGAAATTGGCTGATATAATCCTTTATCTATTGGAGCTGGCATCTCATCTTTAAAGTACGCAATGCGCCAAATGCGGCCGTGCTGCGAATCAGAAATATAAAGCGAACCATCCGGCCCTTCCGCCAACCCACATGGACGGAAGAACGCATTACCAGGATTGGTTATCGCAGCCTGCCCTGTGAACCCATCTGCAAATACTTCCCACTGACCCGAAGGCTTGCCATCTTTCATAGGCACAAATACCACCTTAAAACCTTGTTGAGCATTGCCAAGCCTGTTCCAGCTACCATGGAAAGCAATGAACGCACCGTGCTTATATTTTTCAGGGAAGAGATCGCCTTTGTAAATCAACACATCGTTGGGCGCCCAGTGACCGGGGAAACCCACAAGCGGATCTTTCGCGTCAGCACAACGCTCCGCTTTCACGCCATCGCCAAAGTATTCCGGGTTCATGAACTTCTTGCCTTGAACGTGATCGTAATAACAGTACGGCCAGCCCATGTTATCACCTTCGTTCAAATCAAAAAATATTTCCGAAGGCAATTCAAGATTTTGTTGTTCCGTGTATAAGTCAGGCCAGTAGCGATGAAGATCATCGCGGCCATGTTGCACAGCATAAAGTCTATCCGCATTAAAGTTCCACGTCAGCGCTACCGCATTGCGAATGCCCGTAGCATAACGATGCGCCAGGTCTTGCTTTTGGTTCAGCGAGTCTTCATGAAACTTCCAGATGCCCGCGCGCGTCTCCAACTCCTTGCACGGATCATCGCCACGCGAGTTAGCCGTGCGCAATGGAATTTCACAGGCGTTGCTGAGCGAACCCACATTTACATACAAGCCACCTTTGTTGTCGAAGGTGAACGGCTTTTCCATGTGGCCGCCACCATCTACAAAA
>JAYVBN010000303.1:0-5430 GCA_043750455.1 Bacteroidia bacterium
GAGCAGCATTAGGAGATTGGCAAATGGAAGTAAAAGATCTTGGCTTTATTCCCGAGTACGATCTGGTTAATATGATGTGGCCTGGCATGATACAACCAACAACTGAGAAAGTAGTGTTTAAGAAAGAAGGAAGTAAATTGATATTGACAAGTGCTACTGATGGATCAAGCATTGCCTATCAGTTAGATGAAGAGATCGGGGGAAAGAGCTGGAAATTATATAGTCAACCCTTGATCCTTAGCTCGTACAAAAAGATAGCCGCGAGGGCGGTGAGAATTGGTTATAAAACCTCAGGGGGTTCTAATTATGAATAAACTAAAAAATCTGCAGGGTTAAAACTACAGGTCTCTTAACTCAAAATCCGGTCCTTTGCCAAACTTGATCAGATCTTTGAGATGATATTTCTCTAGTGTGTGAAGGTCTTTCAATTTGAAATCCCCGTTACCCAAAATACTTTCGATGATAAACTCGTAGCGGTCTCCAAAGTTAACAAGACTGTATTTTTTTCCGTTGCGAAGGACATCGAGTGAAAGGCCGGCCATGTTGTAACTTAATAGTAAGATTACTTAAGGCGGGAAAGGTCGAGCTCAAATCCAGGAAGAAGAGCTTCTCCACTTAACTTTTTATCAAAACCATCAATTTCCAAAACTGATCCATCGGGCTTAAACACATATGCTTTTTGTTGTGACGGATCAATTAACCAACCTAATTGACAACCATTCTTCATCCATTTTCCCATCTTGGATTTTAACTGCGTAAGAGAATCAGTCTTAGACCGAAGCTCAATTACGAAATCAGGGCAGATGGGAGCAAACTTCTCCTGGTCTTGAAGTGTTAACGCTTCCCATTTTTCTTTCTTTATCCAAGATACATCTGGTGAACGCATGGACTTATCTCCTAACCTAAATCCGGTAGCAGAATCAAATCCATAACCCAGTTCAACATTCTTTTCAACCCACTGACTAAAAATACCAGTGAGCTTAAAGTTTAAATTTCCTGTAATTCCTCCAGCTGGTGACATAATAACTAGTTGACCAAATTCATCTCGTTCAATTCGCAATTCTTTATTGGCAGCACAAAAAGCAAACAACTCATCGTCTGTCATCGGGTACTCAACCGGAATATTTAAAGTCAATGCATCCATTTAATCAAAGTTACCAAAAAATCATAAATCCTCTTCCCGCTCTAACATCAAAATGGAAGCCTGAGGCACAATAAAATATTTTTCACTTTCATACATCACTTCAATTGCACCTCTTTGTAAGAAAATAGCAAGGTCACCTTCCTGTGCCTGAAGTGGCAAGTATTTTATCTGATCATCTTTCCCTTTCCACAGGTCATCTTCATCGGCAGGCATAGGCAATGGATAGCCCGGGCCAACCTTAATAACAAATCCTTTTTGAATTTTTTCTTTCTCCTGCACATTTGGGGGCAAATAAAGACCGCTTTCAGTTTTATCAGAATCCTTAACTGGGCGGATCAGCACACGATCGCCAACCACAATTAATTTCTTAAGTTTATTATCGGCAGTTACTTTCATTGTCCTAGTTCTTAAAATAGTTTTCCCTGTTCATCATCTTTCGAATCTTCATTACCAGTAGTGTACAACGGTAATTTGTTCAAACGACTAGAGAGCACGGATTCCTCTGTCATAATTCCTTTTGCGTCAGCTTCGTTTTTCAGCTTAGTGGTTTCTTGTTCCAATTCTTTTACACTTATCTGCTTTGCCCTCCTTTCAATAGGTGGATTTAATTTTTCTGCTTTCTCAAACTCAGCAACCTTCTCTAATATGTCTTTTGGCAGATCAGCTTCACTTCTATACACCAATTCAAAAAACTGTTTGGTAAAAAATCCGTCTATCTGAATTCTTCTTTTTGAAAGATGAACAAACTTACCCAGCACCCGACAAATATTCTCGCGCTCTTCCGGGCTTAGTTGATCTGCAAATTCATACTCTTCAATTTTTTGCAGACTCAGAATAATGGGTTCCAACGAATCAAGCGAAACAACAAACACATTATAATCTGCCAACCGAAAAACCACCTGGTCTAAAATGTCCAGCGTGTTGGTGGGCACCACCAGAAATATTTCTTTTTTAACCTCTGGTTCTTTGACGTATTTTTTTACCGATTCGGCCTGGTTCTTTATATACTGTCTGAAGTTCGATAAATCTTCTCCACCCGGGCTTTTGGCATCGAACACAATAAATTCATTGCTGATCTTTAACGTGTTATCGGGTTCGCCTTTAAACGGAACCTTCTCCACGTATTCAATGGTGTACTTCGCACAAATGGTCTTGATCGTATTCTTTACGTTATCCTGATGATTGGCCCAGGTTTCGCGTAACTTCTGGATACGAAGTATCTCTGCATTCTTGCGCTCCTCCAGCTCCTTGTTGCGATCACTCTGAATTTTGTTCTGAATGTTACTTAGCGTGTTGAGTGCTTTTGCATGATCTTGATTTCTATGCTCATCTTCTTTAACGTATTCTGTATTTTGTTGAGCTACTTTTTGCAACTCACGTTCCGTTTGTTCAAGCTTTTGCTTCAGGATGGAAACTTCATTCGATAGTTCAGTTCCTCTTCTCAAATAATTTTTGTTCGCCTCTGTTAGTGTGGTAAGCTCTTTTTGAAAAAGGTCGATCTGTTTGTTCGATTCCTTTAGGACTTCATTTTCGGTATGAAGTCTATTCACAGTGTCGCTGAGGTTCTTACCGTTCGACTTTTCAAGATTAAAAAGGTTTTCAAGCTTGATAAATTCTTCCACTCGTGCCAACAATTTTTGCAAATCCCCATTGGCATCAATCAATTGCAGCTTAATTCTGTTCCAACTAAAAAGTCTTTCTAAAAACCCGATAGTTTTTAAACTTTCTAAAAGGCGTTTCAGGTTATCAAAATTCACGTTCATCTAAAATCCGGTTACACAAATGTAATTTAAAATAACATTGCCACTGCGCCTATTGTTAACCTGCCGAAGCTTTATTGTAGGCTGGCCTGCTGTCAACTTTTTTATTGAACTCGCATTTCAGTACCTTTACTCCTCTTTATAATACAAATTTATGGTGGCAGAAATTACATCAAGCAGCGAAGCAATTTTACTGGAGGACAAATACGGAGCGCACAATTATCACCCGCTTCCTGTCGTCTTAACCAAAGGCGAAGGCGTATTTCTGTGGGATGTTGAAGGGAAACGCTATTTCGATTTTCTATCCGCCTACAGCGCAGTTAATCAAGGCCATTGTCACCCACGGATTATCAATGCGTTGATTGAGCAGGCTAAAGAACTCACTTTAACTTCCCGCGCGTTTTATAATGATAAGCTTGGCATTGCCGAAAAATATGTCTGCGAAATATTTGGCTACGATAAGGCTTTGTTTATGAACAGTGGGGCGGAAGCCAACGAAACCGCCATCAAACTTGCTCGTAAGTGGGGCTACACCAAAAAAGGAATTCCGGATAACCAGGCCGTGATTGTAGCGTTGAAAAAAAATTTTCACGGTCGCACTACTACTATTATTTCAGCTTCCACCGATCCATTAGCAACAAAAGGCTTTGGCCCCTTGATGCCAGGCTTTGAAATAGTTGACTATGATAATATTGCGGTACTCGAAAAAGCATTGAGCAATCCAAACGTTTGTGCCTTATGGATCGAACCCATCCAAGGTGAAGCTGGCGTTTACGTTCCTTACGATGGCTATTTGAAAGCCGCAGAACAATTGTGTCGAAAACACAACGTGTTGTTGATGATGGATGAAATACAGACTGGCATTGCACGCACCGGAAAAATGCTGGCTTCCGATCATGAAAATGTAAAAGCAGATTTATTAATTCTTGGTAAAGCTTTGTCTGGCGGAGTGTTGCCGATTTCTTTGGTCTTGGCCAATGACGAAATCATGCTGGTCATAAAACCAGGCGAGCATGGTTCAACATTTGGCGGAAATCCATTGGCTGCCGCTGTTGTGGTGGAAGCTCTTCAAGTTATTAAAGAAGAAAAACTTGCTGAAAATTCGGAGCGACTTGGAAAGATTTTTCGCGATCGCATGACGGCATTCATGAAAAAGAATAACATGATCACGCTCGTTCGGGGCAAAGGGTTGCTTAACGCGATTGTGATCAACGACTCACCTGATAGCGAAACAGCTTGGAATATGTGTTTGAGGTTTGCTGAGAATGGATTGCTGGCAAAACCAACTCATGGCAACATTATTCGTCTTGCTCCTCCGTTGGTCATCACCGAAGAACAGATTCATGAGTGTTGTGATATCATTGAGAAGGTGATCGCAGAGTTTAGAAAATAATTATTCCCCAACAATTAAATCACTTTCAATTTTTTCAATTCCGCTTTCAGTTGTTCGGGTGAAACAAAATGAATGCCTGCCAAACCTACCGCCTGGCCACCTTCAATGTTTCTTAAGTTGTCATCAATAAACAAGGCTGTTGCCGGATTGACTTTGTGTCTGTCAAATAAAATTTGAAAGAACTCAGGAAATGGTTTGCGTGTTTTTTCAACACCGGAAACAACAATGCCATCAAACCAATGAAGGAACTCAAATTTTTCCAGCGCCCACGGAAACGTTTCGGCTGACCAGTTGGTGAGTGCATAAATCTTATAGCGCTTGCTCTCTTTCAGCTCTTTAAAAATATCGACACTTCCCTGAATCGAACCATTCATGGTTTCTTTCCATCGGCCATACCAGGCGCTGATGGCAACTTCATGTTGCGGGTGTTTTGCCAGCAACTCGTCCGTGGCTTCTTCAAACGATCGTCCTGCATCTTGCTTTTCATTCCAATCATGCGTACAAATATTTTCAATGAACCAGTCAATCTCTTCTTCTGTCTTATAGATTTTGCGATAGAGGTAGCGTGGGTTCCAATCAATCAGCACAGCGCCTAAATCAAAAATGATAGTGTCTACTTTTGTATTCATCAATCGTTAGTTATAAAATTTGCCCTTTATGAAAAGCCCACTTCAAAAAATGGGGCATGGCCTGTGCCCATGTTTCTGTATTGTGTTTTCCATCTTTCATTTCCAGGTATTCGATATCGTGAAAAGGGCGATATCCCTTTTTTGTTAACTCTGTAATCAAATCAAGGGTGTCATCAATAGAATCAATCACTCCGTTTTTGTTACGATCACTTTGTTCGTCCTTCGTACCCGTCTGAAGCCAAAACTTCAATCCACTTTTAAATTTACTGTTGCGAATTAATTGATGCATGATCCTGTCCCGCTTATCCGAATAGAACCTGCTCTTTGAATCCCGCTTCCGCCACCATAATGATCCGCTAAACACTCCTACTCTGGTAAATAGTTCAGGATGATTCCAGGCAATATCCAACGCACTCAGTCCGCCCATGGAATAACCGGCTATAGCATGCTGACTTGCCAACGGATCAACCGGGTACTTGTAAAGAAGATACGGAATCAATTCCG
>JAYVBN010000304.1:0-5908 GCA_043750455.1 Bacteroidia bacterium
TCTGCGGCTCATAAAATTTCCTTCGGCATAATACAATACTTCATCGCTATCAATATTGCTATGATTGTAAGGCGCGGGTATGGCGAGTGGATGATAATCGAACAAGCGCGGAACGAATGAACAAATTACAAAATTATGCGCCTGAAAGGTTTGATGTGTTGGGGGAGGCTGATGAATTCTTCCGGTGATGGGTTCAAAATCGTGAATGGAAAAAGCGTAAGGCCAGAGAAATCCATCCCATCCTACCAAGTCAAGCGGACTATAATCATATATGTATTGGTGCAGATAACCTTGTTTTTTAATCTGCAATAGAAATTCACCCTTTGACGTATCGGTGATTAATTCATGAGGAGGTCGAATATCGCGTTCACAATAGGGAGAGTGTTCACCGAGTTGTCCGAGCTGGTTTCGATAACGTTTCACGGTTTCAACAGGAGAAGCCGATTCGATAATCAATAAGCGAAGTGGACCATCTTCAAATTCTAATTTATAGATAACGGTTCGTGGAATGACAATGTAATCTCCTTGCCTCAGGTCAAGTTTCCCAAACGGTGAGAATAAAACGCCTTTTCCATCATGTACATAGATCACTTCATCACCTTCTGCATTCTTATAGAAGTAATCCATTTTTCGTTTGGTAGGCGAGCATATCGAAATAGAACAATCGTTGTTGGTGAGCAACACTTTCCGTGCACTTAGATAATCCTCACCTGTACTAGTTACTTTAGAAGTGTTGAGGTGGGTTTGTTTCAAATCATACTTCTCAATTCTCCTGGGGCCGTACTTCACTGGATCTTTCACAGCCTTGATTCGTGTAGGCGCATGAATATGATAAAGATTGGAATATATCCCAGAAAAGCCTTCTGAACTTACCAGCTCTTCTTTATACAAACTTCCATCTGGCTGGCGAAATTGTGTATGGCGCTTAGGTGGAATTTTTCCGAGGCGATGGTAGTACATGATTCATGTATTTTACATTGACAAGTTAGCAGATAAATAGTTTACGCGTAATTTAAACCGATAAATTATTGGCGTGAACATAGTTTCAATCTCGCTTGGGTATCTGAAACCAGTGAATCGCATTTGCATAATAGATTTTATCGATTACGGTCTTCGGTAATTTCAATCCGTGAAAGTTCCCATTTACTTCAGGGGTTGTCAGTACTTCAGCAGTAACAAAGAATTTCCAATCGTCCATCCACGTTTGGTGCAAATTCTTTTTTGTTTCTTCCGGATCTGATGTTGATGAAATCCCTGAATCGGTAGCATAAATGATTCGATCCTGGTAGTTGATAAAAAAATTGCGCACCTCATCCCGGTTAGTAATGCTTTGGTATTGCAGATGACCAATTCGCGCGGCCATGTCCACTGCCATGTTCGGAAATTTATCAAGACGTTTAGCCAACTCCTTTACATCCCATTCCAGGCTGCCCAGGTGAGCGCCAACAAAGCGCATATCGGGATGTTTGGCTACAAAGCGATCGCGTGCGTTGATCTGATCTTCATAAGATGGATATTCTGGATGCAAGTACATATGATATTCTGGATGTTCTTTAAAATAATCTCGGTCGTTATTAACCGTCATCTCTTCCAGAGGAAGCCAACAGTTTTTAGGTTCGCCCAAATGAGCCATCACTGTTTTATTCTGATCGATAACAAACTGAATCACCCTATCAAACTTTGGATCATCGGCCATGATAAATTTTCCTGAAGCATCTTTGTAAACCATCCCTATGTTTTTCCAGAGTTTGATGCCCAATGCTCCCTTCTCAAAGGAAGTCTTCAGTTGCTGAATCGTTTGCTCTGCCCATCGTGCCGAATCCCAATTCGTCAAAGTAAAGGCTGATAGGAATTCAATTTGTTCAGGAAATTTTTCTTTCTGAAGCAAGGCCAATCGTTGCTGTTCACTTAGATCCAGATAATCGGGCACATCCACATTTACCGCTAACAATATAAAATTGTCAGCCTCAGCCTGTTCGGCCAGCGCAGTGCTTTCAGCATTGTGGTGAGTATGCGTGTCGATTTTTTTTACCGAGTTAAAATCCTCCACGCGGTAATTCTCATTATCACAGGACGATAGAATAACGAAACTAAGGAGAATGATGGAAGAGATGACCTTGTCTGTGGCAGGTAGTATCATGACAAATTATTGGTAGGGTGCTCAAAATAATCTTGAAGATAAAGAAATAAAGTATCGGTAAATACTTGCGCATTGAGTAAATTGACTTGGTCAAATCCTATTTGTTTATTCTAAATCGAATTTTATATGGCGTCTAAAGCAAAATCTTTGAGTGTGCTGGTGGTAGGTTGTGGAAACATGGGAGCTTCTCATGCTACCGCCTATCATTCAATGGATGGATTCCAGATTTGTGGAATTGTTTCTATTGGAAAAAGTAAGGAAGTATTAAATGAAAAACTCGGTGGAGGCTATGACCTATATAGCAATTATGACGAGGCTCTTAAAAAAACCAAGCCCGATGCGGTTTGCATTTCAACCTATCCGGATACGCATGAAAATTTTGCCATTAAAGCTTTTGAAAAAGGATGCCATGTATTCATTGAGAAACCATTGGCAGATTCTGTCGCGGGGTCTGAACGGGTGGTGGTAGCGGCAATAAAGGCAAATAAAAAACTTGTAGTGGGATATATTTTGAGGCATCATCCTTCGTGGGAGAGGTTTATACAATTGGCTCAAGAACTTGGCAAGCCACTAGTGATGCGCATGAACCTCAATCAGCAAAGTCATGGAAGCATGTGGACGCTTCACCGAAACCTAATGAAAAGCTTGAGCCCAATTGTGGATTGCGGTGTTCATTATATTGATGTGATGTGCCAGATGACGCGAAGCAAGCCGGTGCAAGTAAGTGCCATCGGTGCGCGACTTACGGAAGATATACCTGCCGGAAATTATAACTATGGGCAGTTGCAAATTCGTTTTGAAGATGGGTCGGTAGGATGGTATGAAGCAGGCTGGGGCCCGATGATAAGCGAGACAGCTTTTTTTGTCAAAGATGTAGTTGGTCCAAAAGGATCTGTTTCCATAGTTGCAAAAGATGCAGGAGGAAGTGGCAAATCAGATTCTATTGAATCGCACACCAAAACTGAATCCTTGCGGTTCCATCATGCTGAACTTGACAAAAATGACCAATTCGTAAAAGAAGATACCTGGATAAATCTTAAAGATGAACCTAACCATCAGGAATTGTGCAACCGCGAACAACGATATTTCTTAAAGGCAATACAAGAAAATATTGACCTGACGGATCATATGCAGGATGCGGTCAACAGTCTAAGGATTGCTTTTGCATGCGATGAATCGGTTCGCACAGGAAAAGTAGTTTCACTATTGTAATTGGTTATCACATCGCCCTTCTTTTCAAATCCGGAATCCTATCAAAGAGCTTTACAGCTTGCTGAAGGATTTCGTTTGTCTCGTTGAAGATGGGGAAGAAGCCATCGTTCTTCCATATTTTTCGGGCAATCTGGGCTTTTACATGAAGCTGAAAAAGGGCCTTGTTCTTGGCAAGGTCTTTATAATCAGGTTCAACTTTATTTCTCTTTCCGGTGGAAGCTAGTTTATCAAGCATCGAACCGGTCACTTCAAAATCTTTATAGAATTTTTCAAACCCTGATTTTTCAAGCTCATCCTTGTGTTCATCGGCATAGTATAAAGTGTATTCCTGAAGGGAATTGCTGTTGTACAGGGAATTGAGATAATGGCTGGTCAATGTTGTATCTAATGGCACAAAGTAATCGGGCATGATGCCACCGCCACCGTATACTGAGCGCCCATTCAAAGTTTTGTACTTCAAAGAATCGTTAAACTTGATACTGTCGGAATGGAAGAACTCACCTTTCTTATATCGTTTCACAATATCCTTTCCGTATTCGTCCATATCCTCATAAGGTTTTTGAATGGAGCGGCCGCTAGGTGTATAATATCTGGAGATAGTGAGACGCAATTCAGAGCCATCGCTTAAATCAAAAGGCGATTGCACAAGTCCTTTTCCAAAAGATCTTCTGCCCACTACAAGGGCGCGGTCATTATCTTGAAGGGCACCCGCTAAAATTTCAGAAGCGGACGCGCTTCCTTCGTTTACCAGAACAATCAAGTCACCACTTTCAAATTCTCCTTTTTTAGTAGACATCGCATCTGAATTATAGCGAGTGTCTTTTCCTTTCGTGAAAACTATTTTTTCATTCGCTGGTAAGAACTCATCGGCAAGATCAATCGCCTGATTCATATAGCCACCAGGATTGCCCTGAAGGTCTAGTACAAGTTTTTTCATGCCCGTTCCTTTCAACTTGGTCAATGCTTCCTGAAATTCTTCGTAGGTGGTTTGAGAGAAGCGACTTACTTTGATGTAACCTATTTCGTGATCAATCATGTAAGAAGTCTCAACTGAGTATTGAGGGATTTTGTCGCGAATAATGGTGAACGGAAGAAGGTTCTTTTCATTTTTTCTGGAGATCTCAATTTTCACTTCACTTCCTTTTGGACCTTTCAGGTATTTCATCACATCGCCATTGGTAATGTTTACTCCTGCTACAAGTATGCTATCTACTTTAACAATCTTATCACCTGACCGAAGACCCACGGCTTCAGATGGACCACCCCCTAATGGGGAGACAACAACAATCGTATCATGAAAAATATTGAATTCTATTCCTATACCCTCAAAATTTCCTCGCAGATCTTCATTCGCTTCTTCGCGATCTTTGGCCGAAATATAGGCTGAGTGTGGATCGAGTTTGCTCAGCATATGTTGAATGGCATCCTCTACCAATTCATCGCTCTTGGGGTCATCCACATATTCTTTCTGAATCAAACCCATAACCTCGCGCAACTTACTTATACCATCGCCTCCGCTACCTCCATAGCTTGATTTTGTGCTGATACTCGCCCCAATCAGCACGCCTGCCGCCAGGCCTATACATAAGATGATGGGAAGACGTATCTGGTAATTGGAATTTTTCTGCTCGTTCATACGGATAAAAATGGAGTTGCTAGACTCTAAACGTTTTAGGTTGACCAAAGTTCGCATGCAAAAAACAAATAAATCGGGCAATTGACCATAATCAGGCATTAAAACTTAATGGGATCTTGGTTTGAAGCCCTTTGTCAACTGTCTGCCGATTGATATATTTACAAGCAATGGACAAAGCGGCTCTCAAAAACAGGAGAATTGGGGATTTGGTGGATCAGAATAATATCCGCGCCTATGTACTGTATTATTTTGGGATAAAGTTTTACGAATATTCCGAACATACGCTTGAGCAGGTTTGTCGGGAGAAAAGCTTACGACTAGAGCATGTTGTTCGTGAATTAGAGTCTCCATCTGAAAATTTTAAGGAGGCCGAACTTCCTCTGATTTCATACCCGATTGATTTGATTATTGAATACCTCAAGCATGCTCACTTTTTGTTTGTGAAACACAAGCTTCCATACATTGCCCGTTTGGTTGAAAGCTTCAAGGCCAACCATAAAGAGTATGACACGGTGGAAAAGGATTTGAAAACGGTGTTCCCACTTTTTCTGGAAGACTTTATTCATCACATCTACGAAGAAGAAGATACACTTTTTAAGTACATCAACATGTTAGAGCGGGCACAAAAGCATGCCGCAAACCCCTCCAAACTGTATTACATGATTGAGCGAAGTACCCTTCAACATTTTGCCGTAGACCACGAAGCCCATGACGATGAGATGGAGGGTATCCGGAGAATAACAAAAGACTATTACTTAGCACCCAGCGCACCCTTGCATGTAAAAGTGATTTACTCTGAGCTGATAGAGTTTGAGAAAAGCCTGAAGACACATGCGCGCATTGAAAATGAAATTCTCTTTCCTAAGGCAATGGAACTGGAGAACAAAGTGAAGCAAGCCTTCTTTGAGAAAACGAAATAC
>JAYVBN010000305.1:0-5837 GCA_043750455.1 Bacteroidia bacterium
ATTAAGGATGAAGTGTTTGATTTGATCAAACAGATATTTCAGTTTTTAAGAAGAGATCCTGCGATGGAAAAAGACCAGCAAATCTATCAGACACTTTTCACCAACCGTGAGCTCGCACTGAATAAACTTCAAATACGCTCACTCAATCAAGTGTAATAACTTCATGGCTTACAAATGTGTACTTTTTGATTTAGATCACACCTTGTGGGATTACGAAACCAATTCGGCTGAAACCCTCTACGAACTTTTTCATCAGCATAATTTACGTGAAAAAGGAATTGGTTCTTTCAATGAACTCTTCAAAAGCTTCGTTGAAATCAACACCAACTTATGGGATCAATATGATACTGGTAAAATTCATCGTGATGTAATCCGCTATGAAAGGTTTCATAAAATATTACTTGCTCTTGGAGTTGATGATTATGACTTGTCGCTAAATCTATCAAATGATTATGTTTCGGAATCTCCTAAGAAAGGAGCCCTGATGCCTAATGCTATAGAGATACTGGATCACTTGACAGCAAAATATCCATTGTGTATCATCACAAATGGGTTTGAAGAAATTCAGTCCACCAAGCTGGCATATTCCGGCATCACACATTACTTTAAAAGTGTAGTCACCTCTGCAAGAGCAGGTCACAAAAAACCCGCAAGAGAAATTTTCGAGTTTGCTTTGGCTGAAAATGGTTTCCGGGCAAACGAAGCTATTATGATAGGTGATAATTTGCTTACAGATATTGCCGGAGCAAGAAATGCTTCTATCGACACTGTTTTATTTAATCCGAATAAAATCGCTCATCAGGAAAAAGTGGATTATGAGATTATGGACCTTTTAGAGTTAAAGAATATTATTTAATTTTTATTGCCACAGACCTATCTGCCGATAGGCAGATTCTCAGATTAGAATCAGAGAATCTGTGGCTTACTTCCTAATCTATTTATCTTAAATTTGCGTTTCCACCCTTGACTTAACTAAACAAAATATGTCCAACGGATTTTTCGCTATTCCCCTTCCCAAAAATGAACCTGTCTTGTCATACTCACCAGGCTCTAAAGAGAGATCGGCATTAAAGAAAGCACTTGAAGAAGCGCGTTCAAAAGTATTAGACATCCCAATGTATATTGGTGCAGAAGAAGTTCGTTCCGGAAATAAAAAGTCAATCTCTCCTCCACATGATCACAAACATTTACTTGGTCATTTTCATTTGGGCGATAAAAGTCATGTGGAGCAGGCCATCAATGCGGCAATGGCAGCAAAAGAATTGTGGAGTACATTAAGTTGGGAATATCGCGCCAGCATCTTTTTAAAAGCTGCCGACTTATTGGCTGGACCGTATCGTTACAAAATGAATGCGGCCACCATGTTGGGGCAATCCAAGAATGCGTTTCAGGCAGAGATTGATTCTGCATGTGAATTGATTGACTTCTTACGATTCAATGTGCATTTCATGGGAGAAATCTATAGCGATCAACCCGAGTCTTCTGCCGGAGTTTGGAACAGAATTGAATACCGACCATTAGAGGGATTTGTTTTCGCCCTTACGCCATTCAACTTTACTGCTATAGCAGGAAACTTGCCAACAAGTGCTGCACTGATGGGCAACACGGTGGTATGGAAACCTGCGAACACGCAGATCTATGCAGCTAATGTGATCATGGAAATTTTAAAAGAAGCTGGTTTGCCCGATGGCGTAATCAATCTTGTTTATGTAAGCGGACCTGATGCAGGCGATGTGATTTTCAATCACCGCGACTTTGCCGGAATTCATTTTACCGGAAGCACCGGTGTGTTTCAGGGCATGTGGAAGACGATCGGAAATAATATTCAGAAGTATCGTTCCTACCCACGCATTGTTGGCGAAACAGGTGGAAAGGATTACATCATGGTGCATAAGAGCGCTAATGCTAAGCATGTCTCAACTGCTATTACCCGCGGTGCGTTTGAATACCAGGGACAAAAATGTTCAGCAGCTTCTCGTGCTTATATTCCCTCCAACCTGTGGGATGATGTGAAAAAATATCTGCTCGAAGATCTGAAGAGCTTGAAGATGGGGCCAACAGAAGACTTTGGAAACTTCGTCAACGCTGTAATCGATGAAAAAGCATTTGACTCCATCACAGGTTACATTGAGAAAGCGCGACAAAACCCAATGAATGAAATCATTGCGGGTGGCAAGTATGATAAATCAAAAGGCTACTTTATTGAGCCAACGGTGATCGTAACAAAAGATGGTTCTTCGCTCACCATGTGTGAAGAAATTTTTGGGCCGGTGATGACCATTTATGTTTATCACCAGGAAAACTTTGAACAGACTTTAGAACTTGTTGACCAGACTTCACCTTATGCTTTGACAGGTTCCATCATTTCACAAGACCGATACGCTATTGAGATGGCCACAAAAAAACTGGTTAACTCTGCCGGCAATTTTTACATCAACGACAAACCTACCGGTGCCGTTGTTGGCCAACAACCTTTTGGCGGTGCGCGAGGATCGGGCACAAATGATAAGGCAGGCGCAAAAGTAAATTTGCTGCGCTGGGTTTCGTTGCGAACGATTAAAGAAACATTTGTTACGCCAACTGATTATCGATATCCGTTTTTGGATAAAGATTGATCATAATTTTTTCACGCAAAGTCGCGAAGGCGAAGAAGCAAATGAATTTCAAAAAGTATCTTTGCGAACTTAGCGCCTTAGCGTGAAAATATTTAAGAGTTCTTAGTTTTGCTTCTTCAGCAAAAAATAGTCTACCGAATACTTCCCTGGTCCCAGAAATAAAATGGTCAGAAAGCCTCCCCAGTAAAGCAAAGGCAATTCTTTGTAAGATAAAGGATCCTGAAAATGATGAACAAAAATCGCCACGGTAAACCCGATAATAACGGGAATACAAAATAGCCGTGTCATCAAACCGATTGAAACTGCAGCTGCACAAAACAATTCTGTGAAAACCATCAACCCCATAGTTGCCCGCGCACCAAGGTGAAGAGGATCAGGAAACTCAGTTGCACCCTCCAGAAATTGCATGAATGTGGGCCATCCTTGCCGTACAGCTAATAATAAGGCAACGGTAATTCTTAAAATAAGAAGCCCAACAGATTCGTATTTCTTTAGCTGATTGAGTTTAGTGAACATTTTAAATGTTTCCATTTTAGACTTATCAGAAAGATAATAAAAAAGGTCCCTCTTATTATAGAGAGACCTCATTGACCTCACCCTGCCCTCTCCTGAAGGAGAGGGTTACTCCCTCCCTTCTCCTTCAGGAGAAGGGTTGGGGATGAGGTGACTCCTCATACCACCTGATACGCTTAGAAAAATACATCAGCAAGCCGATGATGAAGAACAAACCTAAGCTGCCCAACAAAAGCGAGTAGTCCTGCAACTGGATGATGACGAAAATGAATCCATAAAAAAACACCAGCAGTGAGCTGAAAATGAATACCAACTTCCTTTCACCTAAAAAAGTACTTGAATACAAACAAATGAGTGTGACTGTTGCACCCGTTGCGATAAAGTAAGCCATGTTATAACCAACATGCTCTGAAAATGAAAGCAACAACGAGTAATAAATGATAAGTGCCGCTCCTATTAATATATATTGAAAAGGATGTATGCGAACCTTGCGCATGATCTCCACCATAAAGAGTGAAATGAAGGTGAGCAGTATAATCAGCACACCATACTTTGATGTGCGCATACTTTTTTGATACTGATCAACCGGAATCAAAAGTTTGACGCCAAATTCAGAACCGAAAATTTTTCGGTTCCCAACCCATTGCTGCGAAAACGGTCTGTTGTAATGAAGTACGTCCCATTGCGCGGTAAAGCCTGCTTCATTAACATCCCGCAAAGACGGAAGAAAGCTACCATCAAAACTGGGATTGGCCCAGGGTCCTTCCAACGACACGTGTGTTGTCTTTCCGGCAGGAACAAAATACAACAATGTGCTTCCTTTCATGTTAAGTTTAATCGAAGCCGCACCCGAAAAATCTTTCTGACTCTGCCAAAGCAATGGGGCAATGATTCCGTTTTCGCTGCTGTTGACATTCGCATTGTTTGAATCACCTCCTTTGTTATACTGGCTGGTTATACCAATCTGGCTGGACGGTTCGCCCAACAATTCCTGGTTTCCCATTTTCATAACAGGGTTTTTACTTATTCCCCTCAGGTCGTTAAGTCCCAGAATCAAATACGATTCTTTCCACAGCACATCTGCTTCTGCGATATTCAACTTCTTAAAATCCGGAGAATTGAAGTTGGCCGTCAGATTAAGTTCAGATTCATACACGGCTGATTCAAAAATTCCACGATGAAGAATTTGAGGATCAACCTTTCCAGTAATGTCAAGTTTCTCCGGAAGAAAAAATGCTTTTTGTGTCCACTCCCTAATTTCAATTCCATCCTTGCCTTTGTCTATTTTCTCGCGCTGGGTGAAAGGTATCACCAGAATAGGGCCAACAATACTTTGTTCGCCCGACCACTTAGCAGATATTTCCTGTATGACCGACTCGGCACGGCTTTGTCGTTCTACAATAAGTGATTCAATCCATGAAGACGGAATGAGTAGGATAAGCACCAGAAATCCAATGGACATCAATTTAATGGTGATTGATTCTTTGATCCATCGGTTGAGTCGTTCAAAAAGATTGGGGACAGTTGTTTCCATAGTTTTTATGATTATTCAAAAGTACTTTTAATTTAAAAGTTGATGGTTAAATTTTTTACTTCTTCTGTTGTTTGATCACCTCTTCCATTGCCTCCAGGTGTTTCTTAAAGGCCGTGCGGCCGCGCTCGGTGGCTTTGTACCTGGTGTTGGGTTTTCTGTCCACAAATGTTTTCAACACAGTAACGTATTTCTCCCGCTCCAATGCTTTGATGTGTGTAGCCAGACTTCCATCCGTAAGAGACAACAATTCTTTAATCGAATTGAAATCGCTCGACTCATTCGCCATAAGCACCGACACGATCTGCAGGCGCGCACTATGCTCCAGCACTTTATCCAGATTATCGAACGGGTTCTTCACGAATCGTAACGCTTATACATGACAGACCCGTAAATGATATGCAGCAGCCCAAAGCCTATCGCCCAGAATAACAATCCGTAACCAGGCAATGAAGCCGATATCAAACCTAAAATAATTTCTGAATAACCCAGGTAACGGACTTCTTCATAAAGATTGGCGCTTGCGTTGATTAAGGCCAGGCCATAAAAGATAAGACAAGCCGGACCAACTATTCCAAAATGTCCATTGCTTAGAAGAATGAGAATAAATATTCCGCCCGTTGTCAAGGGCATCGATAAATTAATGAAAAGCCGTTTACTGGTAGCATCCCAGATTTTTACACCTGCACGTTTTGCTTTCCTGGCGCTCAGCCAAAAGCCAGTTAGAAGAGAACTTGCCAACACCACAGCGGCCACCCCTGTCAATTGCATAAGCACCTCCCCACTTTGGATGGGATAGATGCGATAGTCAAAGGGTGAAGCAGGATAATGAACAAGATAATAAGCCGTTGCGGCACCTATTAGCGCATAAACGCCAGATAATATTCCCGACAATCCGCTGAGGGAGATGAATTTCACCGACCGCTCCATGAGCTTCCGTATCGATTCAAGGTCTTTTTGATAGGCTTGCTTTTGTTCCATTTTAAAAGTACTTTTAATTTCAAAGTTAATTAACGGAATGACGTTTCAAAAGGTTGGCGCGGGTAATTTTTAAAATTTTAGCTGGTATTTGGCTAATCCAAACTCAAACCACTAATATTGCAGTCCCAAATTCTCCCTTAGCTCAGCTGGTTAGAGCATCTGACTGTTAATCAGAGGGTCTTTGGTTCAAGTCCAAA
>JAYVBN010000306.1:0-2526 GCA_043750455.1 Bacteroidia bacterium
GAGCAGGCGTATGCATTTAACATAGCCGAAGAATTTGAATCACAGACTAACCGCTCAGTATCAATAGGCGCAGTTCACTCTACACTCACACGATTAGAAGAGAAGGGTTTTCTGAAATCCGAAATGGGAGAGTCCACTGCTGAGAGAGGGGGAAGGAGAAAACGGATTTATACCATTACTGCTTATGGTCGCAAGACATTGGAAGCTTCACGTGATTTCAAAGTATCGCTATGGAATCAGTTTCCGGATTTTGCTATGAAGTTAAGTGGTTTCCAGTTACCAGTTCCCAGTTACCGGTGACCTGCAACAATTGTCTGAATCAGGATTCTCTGGATTTTCAGATTTACAGGATATAATATTAACTCGATGAAGGAAGATATTGCGAATGATGAATTGACCTACAAAATAATTGGTTGCGCCATGAAGGTTCACAATACTTTGGGCAATGGGTTTCAGGAGGTTATTTACCAAAGATGCTTAGCCATAGAAATGGAAAGGCAACGAATTGTATTTGCAAGGGAGCTCGAAATGCCTATTTACTATGAGGATATTGAAGTAGGAACAAGGCGAGCTGACTTTGTTGTTGAGGATAAGGTGCTAGTAGAACTGAAGGCAGTAATAAAATTAGAAGACGTTCATCTAGCTCAAGGCTTGAATTATTTGCAAGCCTATAAAATTGAAAAAGGTCTGCTAATCAATTTCGGATCGAACAGTCTGGAGGTTAAGCGGCTATTTCGGAAGCAAAAATCCAGCTAATTCCAAAATCCAGAGAATCCTGATTCAGACAATTGAACAAACAGAATACCATACCACCTCGTCTCGCAACTAAACTACTTGACAAGTTTCTGCGAGCAGACCTTGCTGAAGAGGTGCGCGGTGATCTGGAAGAAAAGTTTTATGAAACACTGAAGAAAAAATCTCTAATACGGTCAAAACTGAATTATTGGTATCAGGTCATCAATTATGTTCGTCCATTTGCAATAAGGAAAACTAAGCCACATTATTCGAATCACACTGCTATGCTTCAAAACTATTTTAAAATCGGTTGGAGAAATTTATCCAAACAGAAAATGTATTCTTCTATTAAGATAGGAGGGTTTGCACTGGGCATCGCTGCCTGTCTGTTGATCGCTCTGTTTATTAAGGATGAACTGAGTTATGATCTTCATTACCCGGATGGCGATAGAATTTATAGAGTAGTGATAGCCTTCAACTTTAGAGGGGAATCAGGAAAAGATGTTTGGTTTCAAGCTCCCTTTGCCAAGGCTTTAAAGGATGACTATCCTGAAATTGAAAAGGTAGGTCGGTATAATTCGAGCGAGCTTTTTGGTGCTGGCAGTAATCAGATAAGGCGAGCTGACGAAACCGAAAATAATTTCGAAGAGGGTTTTGTTTATGCTGATCAGGAGCTACTGGAAATTCTCCATTTACCAATGGTGTATGGAAATCTTAAGCATTGTCTCGATGAGCCTCGTACCATAGTTATTACAAAGCGCAAGGCAGACAAGTACTTTCCAAATGAAAATCCGGTGGGCAAATTGATGGTGACCAATGATGACAATAAAAATCCATTTAAGATAGGCGGAGTGATTGAAGATTTCCCTGCCAACTCACATCTGCAATATGATTTTATAATGACGCTGACGGGAGTTGAGTTTTGGAAAGGTGAGCAATCCAACTGGGGTGCCACTAACTATCCTACCTATGTTTTATTGCGACCAGGAACTGACCCGGTGGAACTACAGAAAAAAATGGGGAAGGTGATTGAAAAATATTTATTGCCTCATTGGCTTGAAGAAGGAATGGCAGATGCAAAAGAAGCAGCTAAAAGTGCATGGTTCGAGCTTCAGCCGGTAAAGGATATATATCTTAGGTCAGAGGGCATTCATGATCCGTTATCGCATGGTGATATTCGTTTCGTTTGGTTATTCGGAGCTATCGCTGGATTTATACTTGTTATAGCGTGTATCAACTTCATTAACCTTTCTACTGCAAAATCAGCCAATCGCGCCAAAGAAGTTGGCTTACGCAAAACAGTTGGCTCTAACCGTAGCAATATTATCAATCAGTTCTTAACAGAGTCATTGGTCTTTAGCTTCCTTTCCTTTGTTATTGGACTTGTACTTGCTTGGTTGCTTCTTCCTTTCTTCAATGTACTCTCAGCAAAGTCATTAGTCTTTCCATGGAAAGAATGGCAACTCTATCCAATCCTTGTTATGTCGGTCGTTGCAGTAGGGACACTCGCTGGTCTTTACCCAGCATTTTATCTCTCAGCATTCAAACCTGTAAATGTGCTAAAAGGTAATGTAAGCAGAGGAAGTAAAAGTGCGACAACCAGAAGTGCGTTGGTAGTCTTTCAATTCACAACGTCTATCGCATTGATTATTGGCACGTTCGTTATCTATCGGCAAGTAGATTACATTCTTAATAGAAAAGTGGGCTTTGATAAAGAGCAGGTGTTAATGATCCAAGGAACGGGAACGTTAGATAAGCAGACCATACAGTCATTTAAAAATGAACTACTCC
>JAYVBN010000307.1:0-7468 GCA_043750455.1 Bacteroidia bacterium
GTATAGCTACCTGTAGTTTTGTATAAAAATCTACAGGTATGAAAATGAATAGGCGTTTAGGTGATCATGAAATCAGTATTCTGATCGCGGCCATTGTTACACTATTATTTTTCACGCAGGCAATTACTGGAATCACAGCCATTTCTTTGATGGCAATCGGCATTATGACGCTCTTCGCCCGCTTAGTGAACGTCAGCCCCCTTTATATTCCCATTCGCACAAATAAGAATAAGTAAGAATCACTATGGAATCTATAGGCTTTGCGGCTTCCATTGTGATGGGGCTTTCGTTGGGTTTGATTGGTGGAGGTGGATCTATTCTAACCGTTCCCATCCTTGTTTACTTGTTTGGCGTTGATCCGGTGTTATCAACGTCATATTCCCTCTTTGTGGTGGGTCTAACCAGTTTGGTGGGCTCGGTTAGTCATTTTAAAAGTGGCAATGTTCACCTGAAGACGGCAGCCGTTTTTGGACTGCCTTCCATTCTTTCGGTGTATGCAACCCGAAAGTTCATCGTTCCCATTATTCCAGATCCATTTTTTTCAATTGGTTCGCTCACGTTTACCAAGCCACTCTTTGTAATGGTATTATTCGCCATGCTCATGTTGCTGGCGTCTATCTCCATGATTCGGAAACCGAAGAAAGAGGTATGTGATGGAAAGGAGATTAAATACAACTATACTTTGATTTTTATGGAGGGTTTGTTGGTAGGTGGTGTGACAGGCCTTGTAGGAGCTGGCGGTGGTTTTCTCATCATCCCGGCACTGGTTCTGCTGGCGGGATTGCCAATGAAACAAGCAGTGGGCACTTCTTTACTTATTATTGGTCTGAAGTCGCTTATCGGTTTTACAGGTGATTTAGGTTCAGGTCAGCTCATCGATTATAGGTTTATGCTTTTGTTTTCCGCTTTTGCTATGGTTGGGATTTTGGTTGGAAGTTATTTTACCAGATTTATTCCCAATGAAAAATTGAAGCCGGTTTTTGGATGGTTTGTGTTAGTGATGGGCCTTTACATTCTTGGCAAGGAACTTTTGTTTTAGTTTATGAATTATTGCAGTATCACAGAACGTAATGAAAACATCAATTAATCTTATAACTCTATTAATATGAATCGGAAACTTCTTCTAACGTATAGTATAGTCATCCTTATCGGTGCGGTAGCAGGGTATTCCTACTGGTATTTTGTAGGCTGTAATTCGGGTAGCTGTGCCATCACTTCATCTCCGGTAAACAGTTCCATTTATGGAGGCTTAATGGGCGGATTGGTTTTGAATTCTTTTTCAAGAAAAAAGAAAAACTAAGTTCACATGCAAATGCAACAAGGTCTGAAGGAGAACTGGAAGCAGTTTGTTATTTTAATTATTGTTAATGCATTTGTAGGAGGCATGGTGGGATTGGAACGTTCCATTCTTCCTGAACTTGCCGCTTCTAAGTTTAATCTCACCGGGCATACACTCATTATTTCCTTCATCATCACGTTTGGTTTAGCTAAGGCCATCACCAATTATGTCGCGGGAAAGTATGCACGCAGGTTTGGTCGGAAAAAGATTTTGGTAACCGGATGGCTACTAGGTTTGCCAGTTCCCTTTCTGTTAATCTTTGCCAACTCGTGGGATATCATATTGGTTGCCAATGTTTTTCTTGGCCTTAATCAAGGGCTTACCTGGTCAACCACAGTGTTGATGAAAATTGATTTGGTAGGTGAAAAGAATCGTGGATTTGCCATGGGGCTAAATGAGTTTGCCGGATATCTTGCCGTATCGATAGTTGCCTTCATAAGCAGTTGGATTGCCATGGAATATGGCATTCATCCGTATCCATTTTATTTGGGAATTGCGATTGTCCTGATCGGATTATTGCTTTCGGTTTTTGTAGTAGAAGACACAACCGCTATTGCCTCACTTGAAAAATCATCGGCACCTGCACAATCCTCCAAACAAATTTTCATTGACACTACATGGAAGCATAGAAATCTTTCTTCGGTTACACTCGCAGGGTTTATCAATAATCTCAACGATGCAATGGCTTGGGGAATTATCCCCTTGTGGATGAACCATCAGGGATATTCTATCGGAGACATCGGTTTGGTAGCAGCTGTATACCCGGCCCTGTGGGGCATTGGCCAACTTTTTTCCGGAAAGCTAAGCGACATCTTTTGTAAAAAGGACATCCTCACATATGGCATGGTATTTCAAGCCGTTGCTATTTTTCTATTTCCACTTATGACATCACTTAATTCGTTACTTATACTTTCGGGTATATTAGGTATCGGCACCGCGTTGGTGTATCCTACTTTTTTAAGCAGCATCGCTGAAAACACAAATGTTCAAAACAGACCTGAGAGTTTAGGCGTGTTCAGATTCTGGCGCGACTTCGGTTATGTTGTCGGAGGTTTGTTGGTCGGAATTTCTGCTGACTGGTTTGGCTTCATCTTTTCCATTGAGTTAGTAGCGGTACTCACGATATCATCGGCAATCGTCATCGTCACTCGCATGTATTGTCCTACTAAAATCAAATCCGTTACCTGCTTTCAAGGTTAAGCATTTTTATTTTCTGTGTGACTTTAGTTACGGACTGACGAAAGTCATGCTTATACCTTTGTAGCCAGCTTGAACTTAATATATTAACACATATGATAGAAACATTACAACAACCGTGGCCATGGTACGTGGCCGGAATTTTAATCGGATTAACGGTGCCTACGCTCTTATTGTTAGGCAACAAACACTTTGGGGTTTCTTCATCACTGCGTCATATTTGTGCAGCTTGCCTCCCCGCCAAAATCCCATTCTTTACCTATGATTGGAGAAAAGAAATGTGGAATTTATTTTTCGTGGGTGGAGTATTGTTGGGCGGGTTGGTTGCCACTCAGTTTCTTAGTAATCCTGACCCCATTCAGGTATCGGCACAAACAGTAAGCGCATTGGAAGCGCTAAATATTGAAGTTGATCACAACTTAATGCCCGCTTCTATTTTTAGCATTGAAAACTTATTCAGTTTGAAGGGATTAGTATTCTTTATTATCGGTGGCTTTTTAGTTGGTTTTGGTACACGCTATGCCGGAGGCTGTACATCCGGTCATGCCATCATGGGATTATCAAACTTGCAGTGGCCATCGCTGGTAGCCACCTGTTGTTTTATGGCGGGCGGATTTGCCATGGTGCATCTCTTCTTCCCCTTTATCATGAAATTTTTATAAATCTCAATTTTGACTAAGACCTATGGAAACATCACTTAATAATCTAAGCAATACCCCTACAGCGGTTGCACATCCTATTGAATGCGAAGCACCTAACGATCAGCTTTCAAAAGAATCAGCAATTGTTTCAAACATTAAATACCTGGTGGTGGGCATTTTGTTTGGAATTGTTTTTGTAAAAGCAGAGATCATCTCCTGGTATCGCATACAAGAAATGTTCCGACTTCATTCCTTTCATATGTTTGGAGTAATCGGTACCGCAGTGGTAGTGGGCATGATCTCCGTTTGGGTGATTAAGAAATATAAAGTCAAGACGATTCAAGGTGAGACCGTTGTGTTTCACGATAAACAATTCCATTGGGGCAATGTAATTGGTGCTTCTATTTTCGGGATAGGTTGGGCAATAACCGGAGCATGTCCAGGACCTTTGTTTGCACAAATTGGGAGTGGCTTTTATGTAGTCACCATTACCCTGTTGAGTGCGGTGGCAGGTACTTGGGTGTATGGCCTGGTTCGTGAAAAGCTTCCTCATTAAAAAAAGTATTCCATTTCTAGCGCTAGCTTATTATCCACTATTTCGAAAGCGATATGGAAAGGAAGTCATCTGACAAAAACCAATTCATCAAGATCATCAATTTACTTGTGGCTCTTGTCCTGCTCACACTGGTATTGGCAAGCGTGATGACGGCAACTGTAGTAATTGGCCCTGCTCGTATGGAAGCTTTCTTCTCTTCCAAAGTAATTGAACATGTTGTATTAATTGAGGATAGCGTTACTGAGGATGTGTGGAAGGCACCTGATCTTAACTCGCTGGCAACAGATTCATTGGGAGAGGAAATAAAGTATGGTCGGGAATTGATCGTTCATACTTCAGTATACCTGGGACCAAATGGAAAGGTATCGCAAAACAGCAATGGAATGAATTGTCAAAACTGTCACCTGGATGCGGGCACAAAACCTTTTGGTAATAACTATAGTGCGGTTGCCTCTACCTATCCAAAGTTTAGAGCGCGATCGGGGGCAGAGGAAACGATTGAGAAACGGGTGAACGATTGTTTTGAACGAAGTTTGAATGGTAAACCATTATTAGATGATAGCCGTGAGATGAAAGCTATAGTCACATACATAAAATGGCTAGGGGCTGGTGTTCCAAAAGGGGAAAGCCCTAAGGGATCGGGGCTTGTTGAATTATCTTTTTTAGACAAACCAGCAGATCCGATCAACGGAAAAATTTTGTACCAAGAAAAGTGTTCTGTTTGCCATGGAAAAAATGGCGAAGGAATTTTAAATGCAGAGGGAACCTCGTGGACGTATCCTCCGCTCTGGGGAAAGAACAGCTACAACAACGGAGCGGGATTGTACAGACTCTCGAGATTTGCAGGGTACATAAAAGCAAACATGCCATTGGGGGCAACGCATAATGATCCCCTATTAACAGATGAAGAAGCCTGGCACATTGCTGCCTATGTGAATTCATTAGAGCGACCACAAAAAGATATTACAAACGATTGGCCGGATATTTCTAAAAAACCAATTGATCATCCGTTCGGTCCGTTTGCCGATGGTTTTGATGATAACCAACATAAGTATGGCCCCTTCAAACCTATACAAGAAAGGCGGAAGGAATTAAACAGGTAAAACAAATAAAGTGATGACGAGGCTCCTGTTATTGTTTTTTATTTTCATCAGTGCCATAGGTCATAACTACGCACAGCAGCAAGATCCCAGTTGGTCAGCTCGAAGAGCCATCATAGATAAAAAAAGTATAGAGGGAGATAGTCTTTGTAATGTGTTGCAAAAACTGGGCACTTTTGAAGGTCATGTACGTTCCTTCTTTATGGCCACTACTAATCACAAAGAGTATCCGGATTATTTTGCGCTTGCCACTGGTGGTGGACTGGGATATTATTCACCTATTTTTAAAAATTTTCAGGTGGGTATGTCAGGCTTTATAATTTATAACAATGCTTCCTCTCATTTAGGACCGCAGCCCCCATTTTCAAATCGATATGAATTAGGATTGTTTGATGTCACCAATCCAGATAACCACCAGGATCTGGATCGACTAGAGGATTTGTATGTTCGTTATTACCTCTCGCAGGAGAAACACTTCTATCTTCAGTTTGGAAAGTTTCATTTAAAGACTCCCTTGATCAACTTACAGGATGGTCGTATGCGGCCTAACTTGCAAGAGGGACTTTGGGCGGAGTGAAGCAATTGGAAAAAATTAAAATTGAAAGGTGGTTGGCTATGGCGTACTTCTCCGCGAAGTACGATTCAGTGGTCTACTATTGGTGAATCTGTGGGCATTTATCCAAATGGTCGCGCTGTAGATGGAACAAAGGCGGCTTATGCCGGAAATGTTGAAACCGATGGTATTGCCATTGGTAATATTGGTATTAACCCACTGAAGGGGTTGGATGTGCAAATTTGGAATTACTACGTTCCCCAATTATTCAATACGTTTCTTCCGAAAGTAGAGTTGAAAAAGAAAAAAGATCAAGTACAATGGATGGCTGGCGTTCAATATGTGTGGCAAAAATCTCTCTACAACGATACACTCGCCATTCACAAACAATACATTTCTAAAGATGAACAGTCGCATTCGCTCAGCGCCAGGATAAGCATAAAGGATCTTTCGCGAGACGATGAGTGGAGTATCAATTATACACGCATCACTAATAAAGGCAGGTTTTTATTTCCACGCGAGTGGGGGGTGGAGTCCTTTTATACATTCATGTACCGCGAACGAATGGAAGGATCAGGAGATGTCAATGCGGTCATGATTCAAAATCAACGGCCATTAAATAAATCCAAAAAACTTTCCTTGCAAAGCCAGGCTGGAATTTTTTGGATGCCTTCGGTAAACAACTCCACACTGAATAAATATGCAATGCCCAGCTTTTATCAAGCTAATTTGCGCGCTCGATATAAATTTACTGGCTTTCTTCAGGGGCTACAGACAGATGTGTTGTATGCGTACAAAGGCAGCATCACAAAAGACCTGGGAGAATCTCCAGCCTATTATCACAATAAAGTGGATATGCATCATGTATCGGTTGTGGTGGATTATTATTTCTGAAGCCCGGTAAATGGTTCAGTACTCTGGCTTTCATTAATTCAAAAACATGACAAAAGTCATGTGAGATTTGTAACAGTTGTCACATACTAAGTACGTCAACTGATTGACATTTGAGATGTTGAATAGTTTGTTAATTCACCTCTGAAAAAAATATCAAATATGAAAGTCGAACAAATTTACACAGGTTGTCTGGCAGAGGCAGCTTATTATATAGAAAGTAATAGTGAGGCGGTGATTATCGATCCCTTGCGTGAAACTAAACCTTATCTGGAGCGTGCGGCTGCAGACAAGGCGAAAATTAAATATGTATTGGAAACACATTTCCATGCCGATTTTGTCTCTGGTCATATTGACCTCGCACTAAAAACCGGAGCGACCATTGTGTTCGGGCCAACAGCTCAGCCTGCCTATGAAGCCCACATCGCAAAGGATGGCGAGATTTTAAAAGTAGGTCATGTAAAAATCAAAATATTGCATACCCCTGGTCACACTATGGAGTCAACTTCTTACTTGTTGATTGATGAGCATGGAAGAGATTACGCAGTCTTCACGGGTGACACTTTATTTATTGGCGATGTAGGACGACCAGATTTGGTTCAAAAGTTGAAAGCCGAAGTTACGCCCGAATTATTGGCTGGTTATTTATATGATTCGCTGCGCAGCAAATTAATGACGCTGGCCAATGATGTTATCGTTTATCCTGGTCATGGAGCAGGCAGTGCTTGCGGAAAAAAAATGGATAAGGAAACGGTATCCACGATTGGAAAGCAAAAGATTTTCAATTATGCTTTGCGGGAGGATATGACCAAGAGTGAGTTCATAAAAGAAGTATTAACCGGACTTGTGGAACCTCCACAATACTTTCCTGGTAATGTGTTGATGAATGTGAAAGGATACACCAGTGTAGATCAAGTATTGAAGCAAGGATTGAAACCGCTTAGTGTTCGCGAGTTTCAAACCGTCTGGGAGAGTACTGACGCGCTAGTGATCGATACCCGCACCAAGGAAGAATTTCCAAAAGCATTTATTCCGGGTTCTATTTTTATTGGAGTAGACGATACGTTTGCACCATGGGTAGGAGCGCTTGTCACCGATATGATGCAACCCATTTTAATTGTAGCTGATGAGGGCAAGGAGGAAGAAGTGGTAACTCGTTTGGCCAGAGTTGGGTATGACAACCCTTTGGGA
>JAYVBN010000308.1:0-10149 GCA_043750455.1 Bacteroidia bacterium
CTATACTCCATTATCTACGATGCCATCAACGATGTGAAGGCTGCTATGGAAGGTATGCTGGAGAAAGAGATGGAGGAAGTGATTGTGGGCAATGCAGAAGTGCGCGAAGTATTTAAGATTACGAAAGTAGGAACCGTGGCCGGATGTATGGTAACGGATGGGTATATCAAACGCAACAATCCAATTCGCTTAATCCGCGATGGTATTGTGGTGTACTCGGGTGAAATGGGTGCATTGAAACGTCATAAAGACGATGCCTCTGAAGTGAAGTCAGGTTTTGATTGCGGTATCAGCATCAAAAACTTCAATGACATTAAAGAAGGCGATGTGATTGAAAGCTACGAGACAAGAGAAGTGAAGAAAGCGGGATAAACCTGTAATCGGTGATTGGTAATCAGTCCGATTAACGAATACCGGAAACTGATTACCATAATCAGTTTACCTTCCTCTGTCTTTCCTTGTGTAACTCCACAACTTTTTTGATTTGCACTCCGGCATTAGCAATCGAATCTTGCGAACTTGCATTGTTGGCAATTTTCTGAAGCAGTACAAAATGATCAAGTTTATTGGTCTCGAGTGATTTCTCTAGCTGAATTTTTTGTTGCTCGTTGTTGGTGAGTTTGTTCACCAGATCTTTGTTTTGATTTAATAGCCGTTGCTTTTGCTTGTCTACGGCATCAGAAGCTTGCTGGGCTTCATCAATTTGTTTTTGAATCTGATCGCGATAGAACTTCACCCCAAACCTATAAACCAGTTTTTCAATTTCTTTCGTTACAATTTCAATATCGTTTACCACCCACTCTTCTTTATTCAGGCCTAGCCATACAGTTGCTTTCTCTTCATTGCCTTCAATAGTGGCATATGCTATTCCTTTTGGATAAGCCGCTGCACCAATTACAGGTTCAGTAATGGTAATAGTGCCGCCTGGATTTTTAACCTTACCAATGTCTTTTAGATATTTGTTCCAGGCGGAGGCCATATCATCCTTCTTTCCCTCCAGTTCGGCAGCATAACCATCGGCTGCTGCTCCGTTAATCTTTTCACTTTTTGATTTTACAGTTACGGTCTGGGCTTGAGCTAATGCAGACATTCCAAGGCAAATCAGAAGGAAACTAAACTTATTCATGTGTAACGTGTTAATTTTAACGATAGGTTGTTTTATCAAAGTTACTAATAATGGTTAAAAAAATTCTTATCACTGGAGCATCAGGGCTTGTTGGGAAACGACTGACAGAGCTTCTCTTGCAAAAAGGCTACCAGGTTTCTCATCTTGGACGGAGAAAGAGAGATGGCAATGTGCCATCTTTTGTGTGGGATGTTGAAAAAGATTTTATAGACTCAAAGGCCCTGGATGATGTTGATACCATAATACATCTTGCAGGTGCAGGCGTTGCTGATAAACGCTGGACTGCTTCGCGAAAGAAAGAAATTTTGGAAAGCAGAACGAAGTCAACAGCCTTACTTTTGGAAACTTTAAGAAAAGAAAAGCATTCGGTATCGACAGTGATCTCGGCTTCAGCTATTGGTTACTATGGTTTTGGATTGAGTGATGGAGTTTTCACCGAAGAAAGCAAACCAGGATTAGATTTTCTGGCTCAGGTCACCAAACAGTGGGAAGAAGAAGTTGATCAAATAGGTTCAATAGGAATTCGTGTTGTTAAGCTTAGGATTGGAATTGTGTTAAGTGAAAAAGGTGGGGCATTAACAGAAATGGCTAAACCAATTAGATTGGGAGTTGGTTCTGCGCTGGGCACAGGTAAACAGTATTTAACCTGGATACACCTCGATGATTTGTGTGAAATGTTCATCAAAGCAGCCGAAGATCAACTGATACGTGGATCTTATAATGCTGTTGGATCTGAATGGGTGACGAATGAAGAAATGACTAAGGCGATTGCTAAAGTTTTGAAAAAGCCTTTGTGGCTTCCACCCGTGCCGGGCTTTGTATTGAAAATAGTCTTAGGTGAAATGGCCGATATGGTTTTGAATGGAAGTAAAATTTCATCGACCCGCATTCAGACGACCGGCTTCAAATTTAAGTTCACAAAGTTGGAGGAGGCGTTGAGAGATTTATTGCTTTAGACTATTTGGAGAATCGTGTCGACTGTGTCAGACCTTTCTTATTTCTATAATGTTCTTTGATGGCGATGTAAACAGTTCTCTCAATAAGAGCATGGATGGCGCCTTTATTATCAAGCAATTCTATTTTGAAGAGATAATTATTTTCTCCTTTTTCTGATACCTCTTTTTTAATAGATTCCAGAATATCTTGAGAGAGAAAATACCGTGCGAATAATGTCACTTTGGATGGTTTGATAAATTTAATTTGTGCCGAGCGATCCCAGACGACAAAGTCATCACTAAATATTCTGTACAACATCAGCATGTAAAACGGATCAGTAGCAGAGAACATACTGCCACCGAAAATGGTACCAACATAGTTATACGTCCATATATTTCGTCTTATCCGCACATGAACTTCGGTGGAATCTCTAGACCAAAACAAGATTTTTCCACCCGTTCCAAAATACATGGGATACAAGTTCATGAAGAAGCGGAATCTCCAGGTCTTGAATGATTCTTTTTTTTCTGTTTGTAGAAAGGAAGGCTTCGACATCTCCTGTTTACTTTAAAACGGTATTAGAAGTAGCTACTGCAATTTTTGAATCAGCCGTTCCGAAATATAAAAACCACTTTCCTTTAAAGGGAACAAGGCCTTCTACAAAACAAACCTGATTGATTTGCCCTGTGATTTCATAGGGTTTATCAGGGCGCAGAAAATTTTTCTCAAGCCGATCAATAAGTTTGGTAGGATCATTGGCATCAAACAATGCCTGGCCAGCGCAATAGGCTTCCTTTGCAATTGTTGAATCACCACCTGAGTCAAGATTCATACCGTTGTAGATTAGTAATATTCCTTTTTCAGTTAATAAAGCATAAGGCCCGCTTTCCACCAACCGACTATCAAAGTAACCTTTCCGGGGTTGAAGTATAGACTTGATTTTGTTATTCTCTTCAAGCGGGTGCCAGGTAATCAAATCATCGGAAGTAGCGAGAAATAAATCCGTATCTCCAAAGTACATCCAGTATTTACCATTTATTTTCTGTGCGATTATTTTTTCACCAACCTGCTTGCTAACGATGGCTCCGGATTTACTCCATGAGTCAATGTAACTGTCGGTTAACACTAGGCCATGCTTAGCCCAATTTAATAGATCAGGTGAAGAAGCAAGGCACAAACGCGCAACTGTGCCATCATAAGCGGTATACGTCATGATATAGGTTCCATTTTCACTTTCCACAATACGCGGATCTTCTATGCCACCTTCCCATTCGTAAATTTTCATTGAATCCTCGGATGGAAAGAAAACAGGTTCCTTTTTTCGGGTAAAGTGCAAACCATCTGCGCTGATAGCCAATCCCAACCTTGAGGTGCCAGCAAATTTTCCGATCGTATCCTCTGCCCGATAGATCAGGTAGACAGAATCGTTTCTGACAACAGCAGCAGGATTAAATACATCTTTCTCTTCCCACAAAACTTCTTTTTTTAAAATAGGACAGGTGAATTTTCCATTTCCTGCAGATAGGATTGGGTTAACGCTATCCACCTTTGCAAAGGGAAGCAATGCCCAAGTGGTATCCCTGGCTTCGGTTGATACTACTCTATCCTTTGATGTACAACCGCTCAACACCAAAACAAATAAAATGATAATGCAGTTAACCCTGCCCATGGCTTTCGAGAGATTCATCATACATTTAGTGGAACAAGTTGTGTAAGTCACCGTTAAAAATAAGAAGATAAACGTTATCGGTTTGATATTTTAATAATCATTATGGTGAAGGTGAGAATTTATCTGATGGTCTTGGCGTGTCTGTTCACATTCAGCCTTTCCGCGCAAGATCAGTGGAAGAATGTGTATACAAAAAGTGCGTGGACTGATCGCGACAAATGGCAAAAATCCGGTGAACTGATTCGACAACTTAATCTCAAACAGGGAAGTCAAGTAGCTGATATTGGTTGCCACGAAGGCTATATGACTTTTAAACTTTCTACAGTTGTTGGGGAAAAGGGATTGGTGTATGCAGTAGATGTTGAACAAAACAAACTTGATCAACTAAAGATCAATCAGGAGCAAAGTAAAGTCAAAAATGTTGTTGCTGTAAAAGGAGATTACGATGATCCAAAGCTTCCTGTAAATTCATTAGACGCAGTGATTATTGTTGACACATATCATGAAATGGATGACCACGATGCCATTCTTCAACACTTGATGAAAGGTTTAAAGCGTGGAGGCCGTTTGGTAGTGTGTGAACCGATAGCTGAGGAAAGGAGAAAAATGCTGCGGGCAGATCAGGAGCGAAAGCATGAACTAGGGATGAGTTATGCCCTTGATGATTTAATTAAGGCTGGATTTACCATTATTAAAAAACAAGACCCATTTGTTAACCGAGCTGAAAAGGGAGATAAGATGTGGTTGGTGGTGGCGATTAAAAAGTAAACATTCTAGCGCTTGCGCATGTGATTCACACGAGGCACGGAAAGAATTTTATATTCATAGAAGAAACGATTAAACCTTTTTTGTATTTACATGTCAAACACTAATTTCATAAAGTGAGCAACTGTGAAACACAAAATTATTTCATTTATTCATTAAACTATTTATGATCCGCAGTCTCTAATGTTCGAAATAAAACATTAAAAGACTATGAAAACAGTAAACATTGCTCGCCCTGTGCATGCGCTAACTGAGAAATTATCTATTCTTTGTTTAAGCCTGGCACTCACGCTCTTGGTATCGTGTAACAGCGATGAGGCAGCTCCGGACTTTTCTGCAGAAGATACAGAAAGCGCAAGCTCGGATGCCGTGGAAGATTCTTATTTTGAGGATGCTGATGACCTGATGACTGGAGCCCTTGCGGCCGAAGATGTTGAGTCAGGTGGACGGGTCAGCACGGATGAAAGACTCACGTGTGCCACCCGCGAGCGTTTGGGAACAAAAGAATCGGGAAGGCTTCGTGTAGATTTTGGAGCGGGTTGTACTGACCAGCGCGGAAATGTAAGACGAGGAGCCATTGTTGTAGAGCACACCGGTCGCTGGAATGTTCCTGGATCAATATTGAATATATCCTATGAAAATTATTCCATCAATGATATTAGCATGGAAGGCAACCGAAAGGTTACAGTAGTTAGTGTTGTAGATTCAACTACAACCTATGATATCGTGTTGACAGGAGGTAGGATAACCTGGGAAGATGGCCGTGTTGCAACGCGTGAAGTTAACCGCAGACGTATCCATGAGCGTCATTCCAACCAGTTGCTAAACAGGTTAATCATCTACGGCATAGCACAAGGTACCTTTCGCAATGGTCGTGGCTATTCTATAGAAATATTGGAGCGTTTAATTTATACTCATGCTTGTTTAGCCGAAGGAGTAATCATTCCAGTAAGCGGTGTTAAGCTTATCAAACATGTCGGGCGCGAACTCACGGTAGATTACGGTGATGGTACTTGCGATAACATCGTAACCCTCACGAACAAAGACGGAAGAACAATCCAATACGAAGTAGGGAAATAATCATCAAACGTATAACGGGAACCCTGAGCAGCCTGCTCGGGATTCTTTTTTTTGAACTATTTGGATTGATTTTATGATCATTCAGCTGGGCTCTTTAATTGACGACCGAAAGTGAAAAATGGTAGGACGTCTTTTACCGTGAAGAAGTTTGAGTATAAAAAAACAGAATTCTTGCTTCTTGCTTCCTACTTCTTACTTCTAGTGATAACTTGCTGCCTATGGCCACCGCAACCAGTTACTCCGAAACGCCTTTGATGAAGCAGTACAATGCCATCAAGGCAAAGTACCCGGGTGCGCTGTTATTGTTCCGTGTAGGCGATTTTTATGAAACCTTTGGCGAGGATGCGATACGAGCAAGCAAAGTTCTTGATATCACACTCACCAAGCGCGGTAACGGTTCAGTTTCAGAAACTGCTCTTGCAGGCTTCCCTCATCATTCACTTGATACCTATTTGCCAAAACTAGTTAGAGCCGGTCATCGCGTGGCCATTTGCGATCAATTGGAAGATCCACGATTTGTAAAAGGAATAGTGAAACGAGGAGTAACAGAGCTTGTCACTCCAGGCGTGTCGTTCAATGACAATGTGCTGGAGAAAAAACAGAATAATTTTCTTGCTTCACTTTTTATTTCTAAAAATGGATTGGGTGTTGCCTTTCTCGACATCAGTACGGGAGAATTCTATGCTGCGCAAGGCCACGAGAATTACGTGTATAAATTGATTCAGAGTTTTGGCCCTGCTGAAATTCTTTATAGCAAAGCAGCTCGCGAAAAATTTGATCCCCAGTTTAGTGAAGAGTACGCCACTTTTACCTTAGATGATTGGGTGTACGCTTATGACTACGCCCGTGACAAACTCATTCAGCAATTTAAAACCAATTCATTGAAAGGTTTTGGAATTGATGAAATGCACGAAGCCATCATTGCCTCTGGTGCAATACTTCATTACCTCGAAGCAACCGAACACAAAGACACCCATCACATTGCGGCTATCTCGCGCATTGATGAAGACAAATATGTGTGGCTCGACAAGTTCACCATTCGCAATCTTGAGATTGTAAGCTCTCATAATGAAGGAGGCGTGCCCTTGCTTCAGATACTTGATCAGACGGTTACTCCTATGGGTTCGCGCAACCTGCGCAAGTGGATGATCTTGCCATTGAAAGAAAAGCAAAGTATTGAAGAGCGTTTAAAAGTGGTTGATCAGTTCTATAAGCAAGAAGAACTGACTGAACTGATACTGGAACAGTTTCGTCAAATAGCAGATTTGGAGCGATTGATTTCAAAAGTAGCTGTTGGCCGCATCAACCCACGCGAATTGCAACAACTGAAGCGATCGTTGAAAGCAATTCTTCCTGTAAAAGAATTGTTGGAGGTATCGTCATCAGCCGAATTGAAGAAGTTGGGAGATCAACTTCACAAGTGTGAATTTCTTTTAGAGAAGATCGATAAAGAATTGAAGGAAGATGCCCCCATGCTCATTCATCAGGGAGGTATTATAAAAGAGGGAGTGAATGCCGAATTGGACGAACTTCGTGCCATTGCTTTTTCAGGGAAAGATTATTTGTTGCAAATTCAAAAGCGAGAAGTAGAACGCACAGGGATTAATTCACTAAAAATTTCTTACAATAAAGTCTTTGGCTATTACCTCGAAGTTAGTAATGCCAACAAAGACAAAGTGCCTGCCGATTGGATTCGCAAACAAACACTTGTCAATGCTGAACGCTACATCACTGAGGAGCTAAAGGTATATGAAGAAAAAATCCTGACAGCAGAAGAAAAACTGTTGGTGATTGAACAGAGAATATTTCTGGAGTTGGTGCAACACACATCGGATTACATTGCCCAGATTCAACAGAATGCACGTGTGATAGCTATGCTGGATTGTTTGTTATCATTTGCTGTTACAGCTAAGGCGAACAAATATTCGATGCCCGAGATCAGCGAATCAAAGAGATTAGCCATCAAGGCGGGTCGGCACCCTGTTATTGAAAAACAGCTACCCGTTGGAGAAGTATATGTTCCCAACGACATCTATTTGGACAATGAAACACAACAAATCTTAATCATTACCGGTCCGAACATGGCTGGTAAATCTGCCTTGTTAAGACAAACTGCGTTAATTGTATTAATGGCTCAGATGGGAAGTTTTGTTCCGGCAGAAAATGCAGTGATCGGTATTGTAGATAAGGTATTTACGCGAGTTGGCGCGTCCGACAATCTTTCGCGAGGTGAATCCACCTTTATGGTGGAGATGACAGAGACCGCCAGTATCCTCAACAACCTCAGCGATCGCAGTTTGATTTTAATGGATGAGATTGGCCGTGGCACCAGTACCTACGATGGTGTTTCTATTGCCTGGTCCATTGTTGAGTATCTACACAACCACAAAGATTTTAAACCAAAAACACTTTTCGCTACGCATTATCATGAGTTGAATCAGCTCGCAGAAGATTTAGTGCGCGTGAAAAATTTTAACGTCAGTGTAAAAGAGATTGGCGACAAGATCATCTTCATGCGCAAGCTCAAGGAAGGTGGAAGTGAGCACAGCTTTGGTATTCATGTGGCTCAGATTGCTGGGATGCCGAATAAAGTGGTATTAAGAGCGAACGAGATTTTACATTTCCTGGAGAAGGATAAACATAAGAACGAAACGAAGGCAGGAAAGAAATTTGATGAGCTTCCCAAGCCTACTCCACAAATGAGTTTGTTTGAGATCGATCCCAAATCAAAAGCCATTCATGAAATGTTGGAGAAGATTGACATCAACACTATCAGCCCGGTGGAGGCGTTGTTGAAGTTGAATGAGGTGCTAACTGCTCTTAAAAAGTAACAATGTTGTAAGTTACACTTATGTAGCGTTTCAAAATAATTAAAAAACTTCTATGCCAACAAAAATACGATGGGCTATTCTGGGCTGTGGAAAAATCGCCCGCAAATTTGCGGCTGATCTCAAACTGGTAAAAGATGCCGAACTCATTGCTGTGGGCGCACGTGAACAAGCAACTGCCGATGCTTTCGCCATGGACTTTCCTGCCAAGTATAAGCACAACAGCTACCAAGCTTTGGTTCAAAATCCTGAAGTGGATGTGATCTATGTAGCCACACCACATGGTTTGCATCACGAACATGTGATGCTGTGTTTAAAATATAAGAAGGCTGTACTCTGCGAAAAAGCATTCGCCATCAATTCCCGTGAAGCAAAAGAGATGATTGCTTTCGCGAAAGCTCAGAATACATTTATTATGGAAGCCTTTTGGACAAGGTTTCTGCCTCATTACCAAATAGTGAAGCAACTTATCAGAGATGAAAAAGTTGGAACCATAAAATATTTACATGCTGAGTTTGGGTTCTTGCCAACCCCACCCCTGGCTCCTCGCATCTATGATCCGGCATTAGGGGGTGGCTCATTGCTGGACATCGGAATCTATCCTGTGTTTTTAGCAATTGATATTTTAGGTAAACCCGATGCCATCGAAGCAACTATGACTATGGCCTCAACAGGAGTGGATGAACAATGCAGTATTCAATTTAAATACAACAACGGAACGATTGCTCAGATGTTTTCAACGTTTGCATCTAATCTTCAAACGGGTGCTGATATTGCCGGAGACAAAGGTCGTATCCGTTTGACGCATCGCTTTCATGGGCCAACCACTTCTCTAGAATACTATCCGGGGACTGTAGATACCCATGAAGTAATTCCATTTGAAAAAGCACAAGGAGCAGGTTATGAATATGAAGCTATGCATGTGACCGAGTGTTTGCAGAAGGGACTTGTTGAAAGTCCGGTGTTAACACACGAAAAAACTTTGCTGCTGATGGAAACGCTGGACATCATCCGACAAAAAGCGGGGATTCATTATCCAGTGGATTAAATCATTTAACCACATAGAAACATAGGACACATAGCCGGAAAAAAACTAATTTGTTCTATGTGCCTATGTGGTTTGAATTTATACTGAAAACCCTTTTTTGAACGTTCGTTCGTGTAGGAATCCCCACAAAATGGAATTATTCCGATCAAATCGCGTTATCTTTGTAGCTCGATTATTCTCAACAGTTAACGATCATGGAACAACAAGCCGTACTTCCGGAAGTCAGAAGAAAGCCCATCTTGAAACAAGAGATTGCTTTCTTGTTTATCCATTTGCTTCCACTGGCAGCTATCTGGACGGGGGCAACATTTTTCGATTGGATGGTGTGTATTTTTCTATACTTCTTTCGCATGTTCTGGGTAACAGGTGGCTATCATCGCTACTTCGCACACAAATCATATAAAACTTCTCGTTGGTTTCAGTTTGTGATTGCCTTTATGTCGCAGACTACTGCGCAGAAAGGTGCGTTGTGGTGGGCCGCACATCATCGTCATCATCATCGCCACAGCGATACGCCTGCCGATCCGCACTCCATGAAAATTTATGGCTTCTGGTATTCGCACATTGGATGGATTGTTGGCCCAGATTTTAAAGAGACAGATTATAAAGTGATTGGCGATTACGCCAAGTATCCTGAACTGGTGTGGTTGAACAAACATTATCTTGTTGCGCCAACTATTCTGGCCGTCATTGTTAC
>JAYVBN010000309.1:0-2187 GCA_043750455.1 Bacteroidia bacterium
CTTTGATAAAGATTTTAAACACATTGCCGAAATTGCTGACTTGGTAATAATCGATTTATAGCTAAAGGCATGAAGTTTGCAATAGTTGCCGCTGATGAAAAAATTTTGTTTTGAAAGGAATTTCTATTTCTGAAGCAGACCTAGGCCAGACGAAAGAGTGAAAAGATACAGATCAGTTATATTTTTATTTCTACGCTGCCTGGCAATCCATACGCCTCAATCATCTTCCTTAATTCACCTGGGCTTAGAGTACGGCCGTGAAAAATTTCGATTTCGTGAAGCCAATACCTAAAAGTCTTGGGGTTGATCTTGTAAATCTTGGCAAGCGTATTTCGCTTTACCGGGTAGTGGAATGTTTCCAAGATTTACAAAAAATTAAGATCTAAACATTGGGTTGAATACGGTTTTTGATACACCTGCCTGTACGCATTGAGTGTAGTTCTTTTTGCAGAGAGGAGTCTCATTGATTCTTGCTGCCGTTTCCATTGGCATCCTATCGTATCCATGCTTATTAAACTCACGAATGTATTGAGTATAGTATCGTAAAAGTCCCATCTTCTGATATTGCTTCCAGTGTATCAGCTCGTGCTGTAATAGTGCCTTATTTTTGGCCTGATCTGCATTAATGAAAATACCAAATGGTGGTAACGTTTGAGCGTTGTAACTACTCACTGGCTTGGTTCGGTAATAAATCTTAGGCACACCTTTTCGGGCTTCTTCATTCCTGAGCCACAGAGCAATCAAACCTATTACCCCGACTCCAATCAATGAATTCCTTACCGCATGTTTCATATTGTAATATCGCAATAAATTATTGAAACGGCTTTGTTATGATGGCTGAGAAATTGAAAGTATTTTCTCCGCTGTCTTATCATTAACTCTTCCGGTGATAAGAATTCCTTTGGTCAAGTCAATTAAGTGAGCCAGGCAAAGTTTGGATGTGCTATCGAGTGTTACTTCAGGAATCCTTTGCATGTTCTCAAACAGGCAATCAATATGAGCTTGATTTTTTATTTTGAATGTCTTTCTCAATAAGGTGTTGTTAAGAATAGTAATTTCTTTGATCAGAGATTCTTCGGCACCGATGTTAGTCAGATGAATCGGTGCCTTTTCATAGATAGCCAAAATGTCCGTTGAGTGATCAAGGCATTCGTCAATAATCTCATTAATTGCTGATTTCGTTAATAGGGATAATTCCTTGGAACTTGCCATATTCAATCTTTCAATTAGAACATCACGCATACTTAATTGCAATAGCATAAAGGCATGGTAACGAAGATTAGCTGCACTGGAAACCATGCTTGAGCAGCCAGCCAGGTACCATCCATAATTTGGCTTGTCGACTTTGTTATTGACTGTTAAAAGATCGATAGGACTGCAAGGATACAATGTCTCAATTGCCTTAAATATGGCTTGATGATCAAATTGATTTGATGCTGTAAAATTCTTAGATGTAAGTACTCCGGCCACCCGAGCATATCCATTTTCAAGGAGGCACGCACCTATAATTGTTTGCTCCAAATCTTGGCGAAACTGGTTCATAGGGAAAACTTTAAAATGTTCCGGTAGTTTTTACCTAAAAAATGACCTAAAATCGATGAATTTAGTACCGAATTAGCAGATTTTGACCGGAACAAAATCGGAACATTTCGGAACAGAATGTTCATTTTTGATAGTGTCTTAGCTGTTTTACCGGAACATTTAGTGTTCCGGTTTTCGGAACACACTTTGTTCCGAAGAAGATGCGAAATAGGGCTAAATTTCATGTTTTTGTTCCGATTTGTTCCGATTTTGTTCCGGTATTAAATCATTAACTATCAACTATTTAAGTGCCAAAATCGGCCTATTTTTGACCGGAACACTTTTCTATTTTGCCACCGCCCCGAAAACACGGGGATAATCATTGATCCACCTTTTGACCTGGCGGTTTGCTTTCACCTTGTTGCTGTCATTCTTGCTACCATAAAGCATTTCACCGATCTCAGAAAAACTCTTACCACGCTTTACCATGAATGCAGTGGCCAGTACGTCTGGTGGGGCATTTAAACTCGTCCTGACTATCTCAAAAACATCTACCGCGCTTGCGAAGAAATACTCGGCCAGTTGGATAGCTTTTAACATCGAGTCCAGGCTAACGTATTCTTCCTGTTTGAACTTGGTGTGAAAGTCCGTTTCGTATTGTGGAGA
>JAYVBN010000310.1:0-2283 GCA_043750455.1 Bacteroidia bacterium
TTTACCGAATCCAAATTTCTTGCCCCTGAAAGTAGCAATCCGTTTATTGTTTTTTTTAATCAATTTACGGTTCATCTGGCTAAAGACTTCAACAGAATACGATAGAAAAAATGCCGCAACCAGGAGGCAATAGAGTTTTTTCATCCCGCCATAATTAGATAGACCAAAAAAATTTAACCCTAAAATTACGCAATTTAATTGCGAATATCTAGTCCCCAATTCAGCTTTTGACGCAGGGTTTTGAAGTAGTGATGACCTTCTAATTGAATGAGGTTTACTATGAAATCAGCTTTTTTAATAGTGAGTTTTACAGTATTATCAATTGTGGCTATCCTTGAATCAAGGGAAACAAGAAATTTTTTGCTTCTTCCATCAACCTGAAATGATATTTCTGACTTGTCTGAAACAATAATCGGTCTGACGGTTAAATTATGCGGACTTACCGGAGTTAGCACAAAATTGCCAGACCGGGGAAAAATTAAGGGTCCCCCGCAGCTAAGGGAATATCCGGTGGATCCAGTTGGTGTTGATACAATGATACCATTTGCCCAATACGAATTCAAAAACTCCCCATCTATGAAAGTGTGGATGGTAATCATGGCAGAGGTATCTTTTTTCATAACGGTAATGTCATTCAAAGCAAAATTAAGATCTCCAAAAATGCCCGGATTTGATTCCAACCGCAATACTGCCCTTTTATCCAGGGTAAAAGAACGTTGCATCACCAGCTCCAGCGCACGGTCAGTTTCTTCCCGGCTTATGGTTGCAAGAAAACCCAGTCTTCCTGTGTTAATACCTAAAACCGGAATCTCAGTTTTACCGATATAGGATACCGATTCCAGTAAAGTGCCGTCTCCTCCAATACTGATCAGTAATTGTAAGTTCTTGAGGGAATCAGTAGGTTCATAAGTTTCCCATTTGAATTTTTTAAAAGAAGATTGATTCAGAAATTTGGCAAACTTTATAGAAACAAATAGATCAGCATGATGCTTGGTGAGTATTTCGAAAATATGCTGAATGAATTGAGCAGACTGGCGTGTAAACTCCTTACCATGAACACCGATTTTCATTTACCTTCAAAGGGTTAACTGCGTACAGCACAATATTGCTATAAATAAAGATACGAAGGGATTGTAAATGAAAAAATGTACTTAAATATCCAGGTAACGCAAAAGCATATCAATGCGTTCTTTCTCATTTTCGATAGGCTTAGACTCCTGGTAACGGCCTATAACTTTGTAGCCAAACCGCTCAAGAGTAGCCACCACGCGTGACATATCCCCCTGATTAACTTTTAAAGTGAGCCGGATTTTTCCGGGATCAAGGGGATCTTCTTTAATAATACTGCTCAGTATTTTGGCGTGATTCTCCTCTATCAGCCTGCTGATTACTGCAAGAGAATAATCCACATAGTTCATCGATAACACCAGTATGGAACCAGGCATTTGAACAGCAGCAGTTTGGGCAAATGAGGTGAGGGTATCCTGGACGGTGATAACGCCACAATATTGCTGGTCTTCATTGATCACAGCAACCATGTGAAGCTTATTATCAGTCGCCACTTTCAGGATATCATAAAAATGGGTATCTAAATGGACGTAGCTGGTTTGACCAACAAGATTGAAATCACCAACATTTTTTTCAATATCGTTAGTTTCAAGAATAATTTCTTCTGAAATAAAACCCATTAAGTGACCATTGTCAACTACGGGCATGTGATTACAACGAAACTCTTCCATCCAGACAATGGCTTTATGCGCATCATCTGTACTCTTTAAAGGAGGAATCATATGGTTAATCAAATCCTCTGCAATCATACTGGCTATTTAAGGTTATACTTAACCCTCAAGGCAACTGCTTGTCACCATTTATTTATTAATCTTTAGAACCAAGAAAGGTTTCAACCAACTGGTTGAATTTTTCAGGATGTTCCATCATTGGTGCGTGACAACACTTATCTATAAATTTTAATTCTGAACCCGGAATTAATCGATTAAATTCATGTGCGACGATTGGTGGTGTAATGGTATCGTTTAATCCCCACACCAACAAAGTAGGAATGGTGATATTGGGTATCTCTTCCGCCATGTTATGGCGTTGTGCAGATTTTGCAATGGCAACAATTCGCATACATTTCGGAATACTTTTAGTGGTTTCAAATACTTCATCTACAAGTTCCTTGGTCGCTACACTGGGGTCGTAAAAGGTATAGGCGACCCGTTCTCTGATGTAATCGTAATTGCCACGTTTAGGATAGGAACCCCCCATAGAATCTTCAAAAAG
>JAYVBN010000311.1:0-3174 GCA_043750455.1 Bacteroidia bacterium
CATTCCCACGCCACCAAATTCATTATAACGTGTTCCCTGCGAGAGATTGAAACGCACTTCCCAATCTTCATTGTCGAGCGCATTTATTTTACGCTGTGCTGCAATTTCTTCTGAGCGTCCTGCTGCAGGATTTTTAGTAACGGGAAATGTAAGTGATGTGGCAGCGCCCACCTGAACAAATCCCCCTTCAAACTTATTGAGCTTGGTTCCATTGACGAAGTCGCCATTATATGTTCTAAGCGTGAGACTAGCTCCTCCACTGGCTGTCAGCACATCGCTCCAGAGCACATTAAACAGGTATGGATTTCCAATCTGGTTCCATCCACTTACCAAATCAATTTTAAAAGGTGAACCATTGGTAACGGAGGCGGTGGTCCCCTTCCCAAAATCAATGGAGGCCTGGTTCTTTGAAATCAACCAATAACCCTTTCCTATTTCTATGCTACTGCTTCCGTTAAGTTCATTTGTAGTGCCCCCTTCATATCTATACATTCTCCACACCTCATTGTTGTAGACTCCAAGGTCATCTGCAAAAACATCATTGACCAATTTATCTACTAGCACCAGTGGCACACTTACAATCCTGTAATTAGAAACATCACTTCCAAAACTAGAAAGTGGCAAGGATTGAGAAGTTTCGAAACTTACAATGGTAATACCACTAGCCGTTGCTGTTAGATCTGCCAAGTTAATAGCTGTTATTTTATACTCAATACCCAACTCACCTATCTGAGCAGCCGGGATGGTAAACTGCCAACTGCCATTCAATGACGTACCACTGGTGAGTGCCATAGGTGTTGTGGTGAACGCGGTTGTCCCTGCCACTGATCGATACTCCAAACTTACTCCTGCAACGCTCCCTGAGCCGCTTTCTGTGGCATCAGCCTTCACTAAAAGATTTGTAGAAGGTGTAACTGAGATGGCTGTTGTAGAAGTAACTGTTGGAGGTGTTGTGTCGGCAGAAGATGTCTGCTTAGACCCTAACAAAGGTCCCGTTGTTAAATAGTTATAAGATCCAACACCACCATTATAAGCAAAAATTAAATAGTGATACGTAGTGGCTGCCGTCAATCCAGTCTGATCTATTGAGATCACATTGCCAATTGAAACAACGGTTGCATCGCCAAGGGCACTACCTACTGCATAGGAAGTTCCGTCAACAGGTACACTAGTTGGTGCAGACCCTACTTTTCTAATAATAAGATAACCGTTGGGGAAAGGAGTTGTTGGGGAATTAATAAATGAAAGTCGTAAAGAGGAAGTGGTGACATTGTCAAACTGTATGTTGTACGGTTGAGCAGAAGGTTGTAAGGCCAACGTTGTGCGGCTTCCTGAAAGTGGTGAAGCTGTCAAATAGTTTATAACATTACCTGAACCATTGAAGGCCATTACCTGATAAAAATAAATCGTTTCTGCTGTAAGTGATAGATCCGTAAAGGTTGTGCTGGCACCTGAATAAACTATCGTTGCATCGCCAAGTGCTGTGCCTGCTGTATACGCTGTTCCTCCAACCGGAACTGCCACCGGATCTGCATCCACTTTACGGAGCACAATGTACCCTGAAGGCGCGGTTGCATTCGCTGTCCAAGAAAGGGTAAGTTGCGTGGGTTGTGGGTTGCTAAACACCAATGCTGTTGGTTGTGCCAATGGTGCTGCACTGAGCGTTGTACGGCTTGCTTCGAGCGGAATAGAAGAGTAGTTGAAAGCAGTAGTACCCGTATACGAGTAAACATCATAGAAGTACAATGAACCACCTGCCAACCCTGTATCTGAAAAACTAGTACCTGCTCCAAAAAAAACAATCTGACCATCACCTAGTGTGGCGCCTGCCGTATAACTTGTGCCGTCAATGGGCACACCGGTTGGTGACGAATCCTTCTTGCGGATGGCCAAATACCCTGCTGCACTCGTAGCTGCCGTAAACGAAGCACTAAGCGAAGTGTCTGTAAACCCAGAGAACGTTAGTGCCGTAGGTGCAGCTGTCTCCATCACTTGATTTCCGGAAAGCGGTGAGGTAGTTAAGTAACGGGTAGAGATGCCAATTCCTTTGTACGCAAAAACTTTATAAAAATAATTGGTGCCTGGGGTTAACGATGTATCATCGAAGGTGAGGGCACTGCCCGAATACACAATCGTGGCGTCACCTAGTATTGCGCCAATGGAATAGGCCGTAGCGTTTGCCGATGTAGCTGTTGGTAACGACCCTGACTTGCGCAACACCAGATAGCCGTCTGCACCGCTTGCTGCTGTATAAGAACCTGTAAGTGTTGTTGATGTTACACTTGAAAACACAAGTGATGTAGGTTGTGCCGTGGGCGCAGCAGACAATGAGGTGCCTGTGAGCGGGCTTGTCGTTAAATAATTGGTGGTGATGCCACTTCCTTTATAGGAATAAATTGCATAGAAATATTCTGTGCCAGGCGTCAGCGAGGCGTCATTGAAGGTAGCTGCACTACCGAAAAGCACAACAGCGGCATCTCCCAGTACGCTGCCTACCGTATAGGTTGTGGCATCGGTGGGAAGTGATGCTGGCGATGAACCAGATTTCCGTAAGGCTATGTAGCCATCTGCACCTGTGCCCGCAGAGAATGAAGCAGTGAGTGACGTGGCTGCCACACTTGATAAACTAAAGGCACCGGGTTGTGATGTGGGCGGTGCAGCAAGTGATGTGCCTGTAAGCGGACCTGTAGTTAAGTAGTTTGTTCTAATACCACTTCCTATGTAAGCGTAAACGGCATAAAAATATTCTGTGCCCGGTGTAAGCGATGACTCATTGAAAGTAGTTGCGCTGCTCACGTGTACAACGGTGGCATCCCCCAATGTAGCGGCTGCCGTGTAGGCTGTGGCATCATCCGGAAGCGAGGTTGGTGCTGAATTGGATTTCCTCAACACGATGTAGCCACTTGCACCTGCAACGGTAGAGAATGAAACAGTGAGTGAAGTGTTTGCCACATTTGATAGGCTGAACGTAGTAGGTTGTGATGCAGGTGACACCTCTAATGAACTTCCTTCAAGTGGAGCGGTGGTTAAATAATTTGTTGTACTGCCAGATCCGTTGTAGGAGAATATCCGATAGAAATAAGTAGTACCCGGTGTTAACGTGGATTGTGCTATGGAAATGGTTGACCCAACAGACACTACTAAAGCATCTCCTAATGAAGCGTCAACAGGGGG
>JAYVBN010000312.1:0-12103 GCA_043750455.1 Bacteroidia bacterium
TTTTTCATCCAAAAATATTAAACGTGGTCAACCAAACAGTTACCCAACCTGGAAAAGTGGTTTCTGAATAATCGATTAGGCATAGGCGTTTAGGTCGCCTAGCCCAAAATAATTTTGACAGCCGCATTTTCAATTGACTCCCTCTTTTATGGTTTTGATTGCTTTTTTGATCGTGGTTTCCGAAACATGGTATTCGTTGGAAAGCATTCTTACTGCTTCGCGGTAGGTAATTCCATCCTTTCGATAGGAAGAGAATTTGATGAAATACTCAATGTAAGAAGGAACCACAGAGCTAACGAGACCCTTTTTGAAGAGGTAACTGATTGTACCGTTTTCATAAAGCTCAACTATTGAATTATTCATAACGAGATTGGGTTGTTTCCATCTAGGGCAACCAAATTCATACCCATTACGGAAAAGCCTCATTAATGAATTAAAAATGGCTAAATGGACAAATGTGACTAAGCCGAAATCTCGCAAATTGTCCCTTCGTGGGAATTTTTTTCCATATTGGGAATTCCTGAAAATTGAAAGGCCTGGTTTGACCCTTTAAGGAAATTTATTACTCCATTAACGCTTCAATGATACGGAGATTGCGCGCTGAGAAAGGATGGATTACAAGTAATGCCGCTCTCCGGCTGCAGTATATATGGGTGAAGAGAATGTAGACATGGTGGAGCTTATGATACCACGCTTGGGTACAGCGCAACAATTGCAGATTTGTTTATTGTTTCGGGGTTAAGTTCTTATGGAGTGATTGGCTAAACAGATCACGCAGCGAGAAGCCGGGGTGAAAATCCGGGTTTTTTTTTGAATCGTTAAGTATTCTATTACTTATATCTCTTCCCTTTTTTCAACACCATTTTCACGTCTTGCAATAAATCCATATGGCGAAGCACATCACCCTTCACAGCTATGATGTCGGCATACTTACCCTCACTCACAGTGCCAAAATCTTTGTCAACACCCATCATCACAGATGGCCAGTAGGTTGCTGCGCGTATGGTGTACATCGGATCGATGCCAAATTTATTTACCCACACATCCAGTTCGTTCCAGGTGCTTTGACTGTGGAACTTCATAGGTATGCCGCTGTCGGTTCCTATCAAAAGCACTACACCGGCATCTTTCAGTTGTTTTATTTTCTTTTCTAAAGTCGGCTTACGAATTGGGTTCAATCCGAAATAACTTAACCGTCCAGGATATTTTATCGATTGTTTAATATCTGCAATGATAGAATCGGGAAGTCCCAAGTGCCACGATGTGTTATCCAATGCTTCCGGATTATCGCGCATGTATTCGTAGTTGAACAATCCTTCCACTGTGGGTGTCCAAAACAATGGACCGAGGCTCATCTTTGCCGTACGCTCTTTGATCATCGCCATAATGTCTTCTGGATATTCCGGAGCTGCTGCAAGGCCAGTATGTTCAAAGTTATCAACACCCGCTTTCATGCCTCTGCGAATTTCATCAGGGCGGTGAGAGTGGGCTACCACTTTCAAATTATTTTTATGGGCTTCATCTACTACTGCCATATATTCGGCTTCCGTCATTTGATCCTGATCAATAAGCTTTATGCAATTCACTCCCGCTTTGGCCAGTTGCTTCACTTTCGCGCGTGCTTCCGCTTCCCCTTTTATGCCCCAACGAAAATCCGCAGTGCCAGCGTACGGTTCGTGTTGTATAAATGGGCCCGACATATACATGGTGGGTCCGGGAATTTCACCTTTGTTAATTCTATCGCGGACAGATAAGCTTGGCTCGAGCGGGCCTCCCAGATCGCGTGCACTTGTTACGCCAGCCATCAATAGCTGATGAGCTGACGATGGCATAATGACATTTCCAGCGAGCTTCAAATAGGTTTTGTCCCAATGTGTGTAATCACTATGGCCATTAATCATTAAGTGTACATGCATATCCCACAAACCAGGCATCACACTCATGCCTTCCGTTGAAATTATTTCCGCTTCATTCGGAATTTCAAGTTGGCCAACTTGTCCAACAGATTTGATACGTTCGCCTTCAATAATGATCACGCTGTTTAATAATGGCTTTCCGCCAAAGCCATCTATCAATGTTCCGCCCACAAGGGCTTTAGTTTGTGAAAAGGCAGGGGTACAAATTAGTAACAGAAAAATGACGAGCTTGTTCATAGGTTTTTGGTTTGAAAGGAAAGTTAATGATCTTTTTATCTTCGTAAAATAAAAACAGAGGATGGAAATTCAGGAATTGATGACACAGTACGCGAAGGCAGGAAAAGTAGTCGCTATTTCAATACGGCCACAGCGACTTATGCCTGTGCAGATCATCGATTCTGTAACAGCCATTGAAAACAAAGGTCTAGAGGGTGACCGGAGCAAAGGTGGCAACCGACAGGTAACGCTCATTCAAAAAGAACATATCGATGCTGTGGCTTCTTTTCTGGGTAAAGATGGTTTGGGCTTTACACTCACCCGCAGGAACATTTTGGTGGAGGGCATAAACTTACTTTCGTTGAAGGGAAAACAGTTTCAAGTTGGAGAAGCAATTTTGGAATATACAGGAGAATGTCATCCATGCTCACGAATGGAAGAGGCGCTTGGTAAGGGAGGTTACAATGCCATGCGTGGGCATGGTGGAATTACTGCTAAAGTGATAGTGAGTGGTAAATTAAAAAGCGGGGATACTGTTTTCAGTATAACTAATTGACGATTGTTTTTTGATCTGTAAAGTCGCCACGTAAATTTCTGAAACGCTTTCTTGCCTCTGCAGCATAAACACTTCCTGGATATTTATTAAGAAACTCGCGATAAATTTCCATTGCCTTCTCTTTTTCCTTAAGGTGCAATTCATAAATTTCTCCTTGCAAAAAATAAGCGTCATCGGATAAAATATCATCTGGGTATTCAATCAAAATTTTCTGTAGTAATGCGATAGATTCTGTAAACTCGCCTTGCTTCATTCGCAGATTTGCTTCAAGCCAATACACGTCATCCATAATGGATAAAGAAATTTCAAATGGCTGATCTGTCAAAACAGAATCATCAAACATGTTAACTTTTTTTGAACCATAAAAGCTTCTGAGTCTCTTGAGGGCTTCCTCTGTTTTATTTTGGTAAAGCAATAGTTCAATGGATGCATACTCCTTCAAAGCCGCACCGGTAGTGTCAGACATTGTATTCTCTTTTATCAGCATGCTAAGATCCATGGCGTCATTGGCAATTTCGCGTGTGGTCGCCTGCTTTAAAATATCCAGATGTTCTTGCGCTAATTTGAAGTCTCCTTTATAGTAGGAAAGCTTGGCATTGCGCAACTTTGCATCATAGCCAACAGGTGTTTCGCGTTGGGTTTTTTCAACCTGAGAGTATAGCAGCGTTGATTCCCAGGGTTCCTCTTTTAATAAATAAATATCCCCTAGTTCAAGTTTTGATCTTGATTTTAAATTCATCGCCACTTTAGGGTTGAAAATAAGTTCGTTTAGTTTCAGAACAGCCGAATCTTTTTGATCTAAATAATAGGCATATAGAGAAGCTTCATTCAACAGGGCTTCGTGTGCATTTATGTTGTCAGGATAGGCGGCTATAAAATTTTGGTATTCGCGGATAAGATATTGAACAGAATCTTTATTCACCGGAAAACTTCTTTTCACTTTAGCTTCGCGCGCATGAATCAACCCTAATCGCGCTGGCAGGTAGTTATCGGTGTTTGCAAATTCTTTGATTACATAGGAGAAACTGCGATCAGCATTTTCATAGTCATGGTTACTCAAAGCAACTTGTGCTATTTCCAGTGTTTTAGAATTTTCCTTTCTAAAGCGCTTATCGTAGGCCCGTGATTGAATGTAAGCTCCGTAAAAATTTTTCTGCTGCAGGTTCACCCAGATCAACAAATCAGTAAATACTTCAGACTCGGGATTCTGTTGCACTTTTTCGTATAAATGTCTTTCAAGACTTTCCAGTTCATTAGGTTTGCTCAACAATACCTGGAGAAGGTTTTTTATGTAGGTAATGTTGGCCGGAACTTGCGTAACATAATTCAGATACTCCTCTACCATTTCATCTTGCTTTCCTTGGATTCGGTAAAAATTTGCTAGCTCAAGCGTAAAAAGAGTTGGGTTTTTATGTGTTTCGCGTGCTTGCAGCAGAGCCACTGTTGAGTATTCCGCAAGATTATGAACCGCGAGATAGTCCGCAATTGATTTTACGCGGTAGATATCCTCCTTATTTAATTTTATAAGGTTTTTTATATACTTATCTCCCCTTTGAAGATCGCCAGATCTAATATAAACAAAGCCTAAATCCAGTTTATAGTTCAAATTGTTCGGATCCTTCTTTATTTGGTGCTCTACATAATCTTCGGCCTCCGCATTCCGACCAAGATCCAGAAGCAGGTTTAAATAATTATTGTGGATTAACTGAATATTTTCTTGCGATTTGGCCAAGGACTGAAAAGCCGCTAGAGCCTTTTCCTTTTCACCCTTTATAAAGTATTGATTTGCAATTTGAATTTCCGGTAAATTTTGCGCATCCAGGGAATAGTTAATCAATATCAAATTCAACAAAACACATGCTAATGCATTTGGATAAATACCTTTTAAATTTTTATTAGAGTAATAAGGACTGTTCATATGTTGATAAGTGTTCCCTTTCTGGGCCTGTTACTAGGTTGTTCAGATCATAGTTTATAGAAAACCAACTTGGTATAGATTATTTCTCGTATTCCTAAAGTTAATGAACAATTCCACACTTGGCTAACTTTAGCTTCTGGTGAAGAAATTATGATATTATAAATTGTTGGTTAGTTTACTTTTGTCAACAGTTTCACCGTGTGTTTTGTTTAGTCACAACTTTCTTGAGTAGTAATGTGGTTTTATTCACAAGTTGTTCAGAATTTTAATAATAATGGACCAAGCTCCCAAGAGGGCCTAATTGGAAACGTATATTTTCCCTCTTGGGTTTTATAATAGTAGTTGGGCTCAGATGATTTGCGCTGATAAATGTTTTGCGCGTCCCAGTATCCGTTGTTATTAGTGTCTACATAAATCATAATCTTATATTCCTGTGCAGCTAAAAATTTGAAACTGTGTTTTTTTACGTTTCGTACTTTTTTAATGAGTTTACCATCGGTAGTGAGAAGATGTATTTCGTAGTTTTTTTGCAGCGTTTCGACCCCGATTAGAAGCGTACCTGTTGAGGTCTCATCTGGAATTGATATAGTGATTGCTTCTCTTTTGCTTGAGTCGCCTTCTATTGATTGCATAAATGCAGTTTCTAAAACCATGGAAATCTTCTTGATAGAGTCAGAGGTTATTTTTTTATCTAACCTACTCACTATTGTTAATGTCTTTTTAATACTATCTATGCTTAGGTTTGTTGGTGCGATTTTTAGTTTTCTAATTGGAGGTGTTTTTCTGGCTGTTGTGTCTCGTTTTGGTTTTTCACCTATATCCTCTTTATTGCCCTTAATTTTGTCTACCACTTTTTCAATGGGTTTTATTTCAGGTAGGTTATCTTGGGTTAAGTATATGCTATCAAGATTTATATTCTTAATTGGTTTTGAAAATTTTGACTTTGCAGAGAACGTAAATGTTTCGGCATCAAAGTTTGAAGATACAATTGCGGAGGAAAATTTTTCCGGAGGAATTTTGGAATCAATTCTTTTGATAAAGAAAGTACTGTCAACTTTTAATTCGAGGCTGTCCAAACCTTGTATTTGTACCTGAACACTGTCACCTATTTGAAGTTGATTATAGATATTAATTTCGGTTTGGCCGTCAGCAAAGGAGTGATCGATTTTCGCCTTGCTTAGATTGGTGATGGTGTATGATACCAAATGTTTGTTGAGACTTACTTTTGTAATTGATCCTGTGTTTCGAATGCTGCTGATCTTTATTGGACGAGAATCTATTTGATAAACAGAAATAGCTAACGTATCTGTATTTGCTTGAAGCTGTAAGGGCTCAGGCAAAAAACCGAACTTCTCCGTTTTACTATCAACTTTTGAATTTTTATTTTTATCATCGAAAGCATACACGAAGTACCGGCCAGCTTTAAGATTATCTATTTTAAAAAAACCATCTTTTTTTGTTCGTGTGAAATATTGTGGAGAATGCTCAAAAATGTCAAATGTATCTTGCTGATATAGTGCGACTGTTATTTTCTCAGGTATTTTTTCGCTTAATGCTTGCGTGATTTTTCCTAATATAGAAAGTGAATCAATTGTTGAACCGGTGCTGAAGGCTAACTTTAGTTTCTCAGCCGGATTACCTTCATTGAGATCTTGTACACCTTCTCCAAATGATATGCTGTATGTTGTGCTATCCTTCCAGCCATTTTTTGATTGAATCAGCACCCTGTTTTGTTTTGCTATAAATTGTAAGTCTTTATCAGGTGTTGGATTAATTATTATTTCTTCTTTTGGGGTATTCAACTTGACCAATTCATTGAATGTTAATTCTATAGTTTTTGAATTAACGTTTGTTTGATTATTGGTAGGGGTAGATTCCAAAAGTATCGGAGGGTCTTCATCTTTTGGTCCACCGGTTGGAGTTGTTTGACTGGCACATTTCCAAAGGATAACGCTTGCCACAAGTATTAAGATTATGCCGATGATTTTCCTCATGCCTTAGCAATATATACAAGGCTGGAATAATTTCGATTTCTTTTGGCTGCAAGATTTGATCGGAGCCCCATCGCAAAAGCTTTGATTGCGAGTATTAGAATATTCGCTTTTGGATTTAAATATTTTTCGCTTAAAAGTGAAACATAAAATGAATCTTGCTTCATTGGAATGGTATTCAAAAGTTTTAATCCGTGCGAAGTCAGCAATTTGTTCATAGTTGAGTGTGAGAAATGCCAAAGATGACGAGGAACATCATAGCCCGCCCAGTAGGATTTATATCTTTTTGCGTCAAGGCTTTCATGATTTGGTACAGCTATAAAAATAGTGCCATCTTCTGCCAAATAGCTTTTTAGTTCTGAAAGTTTTTCATTCAGATTTTCAACATGCTCTAGAACATGCCATAAGGTTATCACATCAAATTTTGAATGATTAATTTCATCGAGAGATACAGCAATGTTAAGATTGGTCAGTTGTGCTGCTTTTTCCCTTGCGGACACTGATGGCTCCACTCCTGCGCATACCCAATTGGCAATTTTACAAGTGTTTAAGAATTCGCCTGTGCCACAACCATAATCCAGAATTTTTCCATTCGGTTTATGGCTTTGTATAAGATTAAGTTTCCACTGAAGTGTGAAGGAGCGAACAGCTTTGTAAATCTTATCGATTAGATTTTTTGAACTATTGGTATGCGAGATATAATTTTCCGATTGGTAGTATCTTCCAATGGAACTTGAATCAGGTCTCGGGCTGGTGATCAAAAAATGGCATGCCTTACATGTAACTATTGCAAATTCTTCTTTGGAAGTTGTAAAGTCGATACACTGATTGAACGGCTCAAAATTATTCCCTCTGCAAATCGGGCAAGTGGTTACAGATTCCAGTGCCATTTGAATTTACTTGCCTAGGTACACGGTTAACACAGAAACATCTGCAGGAGAAACACCACTTATTCGCGTGACTTGACCAATTGTTGCAGGCCGTATTTTTTTTAATTTCTCACGGGCTTCTGATGATAAAGCTTTGACGCGATCATAATCAAAGTCATCCCAAATCTTATAGTTCTCGAGGCTCTCTATTTTCTCAGCTAACCTTTGTTCCCGATCAATATAGCTCTCGTACTTAATGAGAATGTCTGCTTGTTCGAGAACGTCATTTGAATATTTGGCCAGATTTCGTTCAATGTCTACGTGCAGTTTTCTTAATTCGGGCATGCCAATTTGCGGCCGCCTTAACAAGGATGCAACTGATACTTTTTCGCGAATGACTGACGTGTTAATCTCACCGAGTTCTACATTGACCTGATCGGGATTAACCTTTAATGTTTTTAACTCATCAATTAATTTTGAAAGATTATTTTTCTTGGTGAGCATTTTTTCCAATCGATCATCTTTGGCTAATCCGATCTTGTGACCTATCTCTGTTAATCGGAGGTCGGCATTATCTTGCCTTAAAAGAATTCGGTACTCAGCCCGTGATGTAAACATTCGGTAAGGTTCCTGAGTACCCTTGTTGACCAGATCATCAATCAATACTCCGATATATGCCTCCGATCTTTTCAGTACGAGTGGCTCTTTCTCATTTACTTTTAGATGTGCATTTATTCCAGCCATTAGTCCTTGACAAGCTGCTTCCTCATAGCCGGTTGTTCCATTAATTTGTCCTGCAAAGTACAGATTATCAATCAGTTGTGTTTCAAGAGTCGTTTTTAATTGGGTTGGGGGAAAGTAATCGTACTCAATGGCATAGCCTGGCCTAAACATTTTGGCTTTTTCAAATCCTGGAATTTTAGTAAGCGCCTTATATTGAATATCCTCAGGAAGTGAGGTTGAAAACCCATTGACATAAATTTCTATGGTGTTCCACCCCTCCGGCTCTACAAAGATTTGATGACGATCGCGCTCTGAGAATCTATTGATCTTATCTTCAATTGATGGACAATACCGTGGCCCCAGTCCTTTTATTCGACCTTGAAACATGGGCGATCTATCAAACCCTTTTTCAAGTTCATGATGAACTGTTTCATTGGTGTAAGTGATCCAGCAGCTAAGTTGTTTTTTAATTGGCTCTGTGGCCATGTATGAAAATGTGCCTGGATTTTCATCACCTGGCTGTTCTTCCATTTTAGTGTAATCAAGTGAGCGCCCATCTACCCTTGGAGGGGTTCCGGTTTTCATTCTTCCGGATTCGAATCCCAGTTCCACAAGTTGCTCTGTTATTCCTGTGGCCGATTTTTCTGCTGCTCTACCTCCGCCAAAGTTTTTTTCGCCTATGTGTATTTTTCCATTCAGAAATGTGCCGTTTGTAAGGACAACGGATTTTCCAAGTATTTCAATCCCCAAAGCCGTACGAACACCAACTACTTTCTTCTCTTTAATTACCAGCCCCGAAACCATTTCCTGCCAGAAATCAACATTTGGGGTTCTCTCCAAAGCCAAGCGCCATTCTTCTGAAAACAAAGCCCTGTCATTTTGAGACCTTGGACTCCACATAGCTGGCCCCTTTGATCTGTTTAGCATTCTGAATTGAATCATGGATTTATCCGATATAATTCCGGAATAACCGCCCAAGGCGTCAATTTCACGTACAATTTGACCTTTAGCGACACCCCCCATCGCAGGATTGCAAGACATTTGAGCAATTGTGCCCATATTCATCGTCACCAAAAGAACCTTAGATCCCATATTTGCGGCAGCAGCAGCAGCCTCACAACCAGCATGACCAGCACCAACCACTATTACATCATACTTTGGAAACATAGATTCTGGTGTTTCACGTGGAACGACAATTTCAAAAAAGCTTGAATTGTTTCACGTGAAACTATTTTAGCAAAGATAGGCAAGCTTCCTCTTTTTTGCGCATGGTAGATTTTTGCGAGAGGCTTTTGTCTGAAAAGCCTAAAATGTGCAATACACCGTGAATCATTACCCTGTGTAGCTCATCCTCAAAAGGCTTTTCAAATTTGGTGGCATTTTCCCTAATCCGTTCTATGCTGATGTAGATTTCGCCATCCAAACTTCCTTCAGAATAGTCGAAAGTGATAATATCGGTTAAGGTTTTGTGCTTTAAATAATCTTGATTAATGGTTAGGAGATAAGAATCCTTGCAGAAAACATAAACAAGCGAAGAAAGGCTTTGGCCTTCCGATGCGATAATAGCCTTAACCCAACTTCTTAGTTTGTTCTGATTTTTTGGCTTGAACTTGATTCCTTCTGACAAAAAATTAATGGAAGGCATCAGGAATTGATGTAAAAACAAAGCTCAACCACTCTTCCCCCTTCTTTAAATTCAACTTCGTCAGAAAGGTGTTTCATTAAAAATATTCCACGCCCACCCGGTTTTTCAATGTTTTCAGGGGCGGTTGGATCGGGCAAATTATTGTAATTAAAGCCTTTACCCTCATCTTCAATTTTGAATTTTATTAGATTTTCCTCCAGAGTCAAGGCCAGAGAAACATTTTTAGTGGAGTCGTTCTTATTTCCATGCCTGATTGCATTGTTAACGGCCTCGGTAACAGCAATCATAATGTTTCCATAAATATCCTCGTTAAGCTGAAATTTTTCCTTACAGTTATCAATGAAGCTTTCAATCATCCTTATGTTTTCAGAAAGAGCTGGAATTTCGATGCGGATGTTCTTCATGGATTTAGATCAACTTTTTAGTCTTCGGTTCCTACGCGTTTGAAGTACTCATTTACTTCTTTCTTGTAGTACGGGTAAAGCTTTGGAGGTACGGTTTTCAGCAATTCTACTTCTTTTTCCTTTAATCTTAAATATTCTTCAAATGCCCTTGGGATTTCCTTATTGTAATCCTTGGCGGTTTCTCCTTTCCGTTCCTGATCCTGGTTTTGCTCTCGCATGGATTTTTCTGTTTCCAACAAGCGTGTAAGTATTTCCTTTTGTCTTCGAATGGTTTGTTCTGTGATCTGCTTGTTAACTAAATCCATCTCCGTTTGTTCCATTTTGCCGGGCAAATCATTTCCAGGAATTTTTCCCCCTTCTTGTTTTAGCTTCTCTTGCATTTCCTGAAGGGCTCTTCGAATGCGCTCCTGCTCGGCAGCCATCTCCGCCACTTCTTCTGATAACTGTCTACCGCTCTTGCCACCGTTCTTTAAGTCTTGTATTTTTTGATTGAGTTGCTGCTGCATTTCACCAAGACTTTGTTGTTTCCCCTTCTTCTTTCCTTTTCCCAGGGAAGGCTTAGCATTCATCATCATCTCCATCATTGCATCAAAATGATCGTTGAGCATTAGTGCAAGATTATTCATACTAGTCATGGATAATTGCATTTCGGATGAGGCATTCCCTTTCCTTCTTTCCTTGGTATGCTCAACAGTTTTATCCATGTGATCATTTAGCTCACCAACTTCTTTTGTTATAACCGAGCCCAGGAATGGATCCTTTTTTGCAAGAGATAAAAGGCTGTCTTCCAATACTTTAGCATCATCTTTAAGCTTCAATTGTGTCTGTGAAAGTGAAATGTATTTTGGATCGGTCTGCTGAATTTGTACGAACTCTTTCATGAGGCTCTCTTCATCAAATGAAAGTTTTATCAAGCCGTGAATGATTTGTCGCATGGCTTCAAGGTTCTGCTCGTCCATTTCCATCTCCATTGAGCTTTGCATGCCTTCCATCTGCTGCTGCATTTGCTTCATCTGTTTTACCGCCTTCTTTTGAGATTCACTGGCTTTCTTTGGCTTGTTCTGCTTCAGCGATTCTTTACTCTCCTCCTGGCTTTCCTCTAACCGATTCAATTCTTCTTCGGAGGGCGAATCGGTTTCTTTATCCAACTCATCACCCATTTTTTCAAGCTCTTCCAAAGATTTCTCAAATTTTTCCAGGTCCTGTTTTAACTCTTCCTGGTCACTGGCAAGTTTTTCATTCTCGGGCTTTTCCCCTAGCTCCTCTTTATTTTCCTCCGATGCATTATTTGGATCTTGCTTATCCCCTTCCTTTTGATCGGATTTCTTTTCTCCAGCGAGCTCTTCAGTTTTCTCCAGTAATGCCTCTTGCTTCTCAACCTGTTCTTTTATTTCTCCGATCGCCTGCTCCAGTTTGTAATCATATTTCAGTTGCTTAAATAATTCTAATGTCCGCTCAAGTTCTTTTTCCAGATTAATTTCCTTTCGATCCATTTTATTCATCAACTTCTGAACTTGCTGCATGTCTGAATTTTCTTTTAAGAGTTTTTGTAGCTCTTCAAATAATTTTTTGGTTTCGGGGTCAAGCAATTCCTCCATCAACTTTTTGATCTGCTCCGATTTTTCTCTGATCTTTTCACTTTGTTCAGAAAAAGTATTTTTCTTTTCTTCCAATAATTCGTTCTGCTTTTGAAGCTCACTGATCATTTGATCCAGGTTTTGTTTTTGTTCAATTAACTCTTCCAACATTTTTTTGTCTTGCCAATCCAGATCTTGTTTGCCTTTTAATTTTTGTTGTGCTTCTTCGATAGATTCTTTTAGGTCTTTTGCCTTTTTTAAACTTTGATCAAATTTTCCTTCGGTGGC
>JAYVBN010000313.1:0-13766 GCA_043750455.1 Bacteroidia bacterium
TCTATTAGTTGTCTCTCTTAAAACCAGTATGGAAAAATTAGGAATTCAACTTACAATTCTTGCCGTTTGCACAGGCATGTCATTCCCTGATCATGCAAAGTCCATCATCACCCAGAGCGATTCTTCAGGCTTTCTACTTGTAAAAAAAGCTAAGGGAATTGAATTGTATGAGAAGTGGCATGAAATCACTTCTAATAAGATGGCGCGTGAAGTTAAAGTGGTGTACTCTATTAATACCACCATAGAATCTGCTGCCGCACTTATAGAAAGCGAAGACAAAGCAACCCAATGGAATAAATCTTCCAATATGTATAGGATTATTCCTAAAGGTGAGAACTCGTGGGTAAGCTATATCCAATACGACCTGCCGTGGCCGATGGATAACCAGGATTGTGTATTAGAATATTCGGTTTCCAGCTTAAAAGAAAATCACATCATCATTGACTTCAAAAGCATAGCGCACGAAATTTTTCCGACTTCAAACAATGTTGCCCGGATTATCGACATAAAAGGAAAATGGATTTTCACGGAAACAACAACAGGAACTGAAGTTGAATACTCCATCACTACTATGCCAAGTCCTACCCTGCCACGGTGGGTGACTGATCCACTTGTCCGAAATAATCTTATCGATACAATGGATGAGTTCCGAAATATTCTGGAGGCATCAAAAAATTAAAAAACTATTCACTTATCAATGTGAGACAGCTACGACCAGCTTGCAGGTTTGATATTTTTTGCTGCACGCAGAATGTCTATCCTGCTGATCTGACCAATCAGTACTCCATTTTCTACCACTGGCAATCTTCTGATAGGCGTAGCTAGAAATTCAGTAGCAGCTTCAACTACATTACTTTCCGGTGACAAAGTTTTCACACTTTTGGTCATGTAATCGGATACCACGGGAGAATTAAGGGGCAAATTATGATAAGCCTGATCCACAATAATTCTAAGACAATCTCTTTCTGAAATAATTCCTACTAGTTTTCTATGTTCATCTAATACGGGGGCACCCGAAATTCTTTTTTCGATAATGACATCGATTATTTCATTTATCGACTGCTCGGGTCTAAATGTTATTAGCTTACTTACCGGAACCATATATTTTACAACAGACTCGTACTTGGGCAAGGCAGCAGCTAATTCTTCTTTGCTTTTGATGTTTGGTGTGAAATTCATGATAGGGTGGGGTTGGTTAATTAACTATAGGGTATAGAAATGTAGGAAATATTACTATAAAAATAAAACGGTGACTACCGGATACTTGATAATCCCACAAAAAAGGTATTGTTTCCAGATTTCTCTGCAAAAGCAATGTCACATGAAAAACCTAGGATGGATTGGGTTCAAAGTATTTCTTTGCGCTATCACACACATGACACTGATAGGTTTCCGGTAAATCTTCAAAGGCAACTCCTGGCTCAATGCCTGATATTGGATCGCCAAATTTTTTGTCATACACCGTGAGACAGTTGCTGCATTGATAACTAGTGATGGCCACGTTTGCATGTACATGCACTTCTTCAATTAACTCAAGGCCGTGAGCTTTCTCAGGATTCAACTGCCTGAAGTATAATTTACTTAGTTCAATCAGCAAAGCAGGAATCATTTCCCGCTTCACACCTTTTGCATAAGTTTGATATACAATACTGTTGGGATTGAAATTTTTAGCGTATAGAATATTGTACTGATCACCAGGAGGGGAGTTGATTTTAAAACACTTTTCGATTACAATGGCCGTGAATAAAGACAGCTCACGTACTGTCTTTATAGTAAACGTAAGACCATGTGTGCTGATGTCCTGTTGATCCAGTTCACGCACAAGAAACCGTTTCAAGTCCAATGCCTCCGAATCGATAACAGGCAAATGCCAATTTAATTCCAACGAAGAGTGTCGCTCGTTAATACCAAACTTGCCCATCAGTTTTTCCCATCGCAGGCGATCACTTGCTTTAATGCCTTTTATGACGAATGCCTTCCAGGGAATGATATTGATCTTGCCAATGTTTGTTTCCTGACACAAGCGACAGGCGGCACTCATGAAATTGATGTCGTATTTGTTATTGCGCCAATAGAGCCCCAGCCAATACTGACTATTGAGCATGGCATTGAGACCCTCGTAATATGGAAGAGTAATCTCAGGGAATTTTAACTTTTCTGTAATGGGTTTGTAGTTGATTCGAACGCTATTGTTCTTCAACACCATATAGAGTTCTTCAATGGTAAATGGAAGAAACTTAAAATAGAGTTCCTCAATTTCCTTTGCAATTTTTGCTATGTCCCTTCCGAAAATGAGCCGTGGCCAGCACTCCGTCATATTTTCCTTACGGGAATCGCGGATGTATAAATACCAATAGTTTTCTTCTTTGGATGCAATGAAATTCAATTCGCCTGTAAACAAGGGTACCAGACTTTGCACCGGGTCAACAATATTGATTTTAAGTTTTGGCTTGTATTCAAAACTATCGATGACCAGATTGTACGAATCTTCTTTCACCCAGTTGGTGGTCTCTACAATATTTACGGCAGCATACGAACTAACAATATTTTGAAAGACAGATTGGTCGCTACCTAATTCGTAATCGATATTGATGGCGCGAAAAGCGCTTTCCAACTGGAGTGCATCGGCTTCCCTGGCCGGAAACATGATATCTTGTCGTGACCCAAAGAGTATGTATTTATTTCCCAGGTTTTTGGAAAGATCCATAAGCTTAAGTAAGTCAGCTGGCGAAAGAAATCCGCCTTTCACAAACGCGCGTATCAGATCACTCTTATTCTTTGTTTCCATTTCTTAACCAGTTGACAATTTGGGCAATAAATCAATTGACAAAGTAACTACAAACATTGTCAATTGCCTTTTGTCAATTGTCCAAAACCTTCATTAAACTTTCTTTGATCACCTTCTGTATCTCCGGTTTGCAACTTCCACAACCTAATCCGGCTCCTGAATTCTGGCAAAGGTCTTTCAGATTGGTGCACCCACCATCAATCAATATTTGGAGGTTCCCCTCACCTACTTGATTGCATGAACATACTAATTTACCAATAACGGGTTCCCCCTTTTTGCCGGAGCGTAAAAGCTGCATCCTTCTCTCCGATAACTCAATTCTATTTTCAATCAGCGATTTGAACTCAGCAAATTCACTTTTGTCGCCAATTAAAATAGCACCTTCCAGTCGATCGTCTTTGATGATACATTTCTTGTAATAACGCATGGACTTATCAATGAACAAAATCTCTTCGTAACCTTCGCTATTTACAGGTATCTCGGCAATGCCGATGGAGCAAAAATCAAAGCCAGATAATTTTAAGATGTTCATTGGCACAGCGCCATCGTACAAACTCTGAAGGTCGCCATGAATGAAACGTGCCAGCACATCAGCTTGCTTTTCGGCAGCTGCAGTGATGCCCAATATTTTTCCAGCGTGTTCAGCAATCTCACCTATCGCAAAAATATTGGGGTCACTCGTTTGGAGATAATCGTTTACGATAATTCCACGGGCAGATTCAAGTCCCGCCTCTTGAGCAAATTCAATATTGGGCAATGTGCCCACTGCATAAACAATGGCATCGGCCTGCAATAATTTACCGCTGCGAAGATGAGCACTAAGTCGTCCCTGCTGTTGAGAGGGTTCCACTAAATGAACCTGATCGTTCATGTAAACCGTCATGTTTTTGTCTTCGATGAAGTCGAGCAATAGTTCACCGCCAAGATTATCCACCTGACGCTCCATTAAACGACTACCCAACTGTAGGATGGAAACACGTACATCAATTTCACTTAGTGATGCAGCAAGTTCAAGACCCAACAATCCACCACCAATGATTAACACATGGCCGCCAGGTGTAAGAAATTTTTTAAGTGCATCAGCATCGTGGCGTGTGCGCATAGTAAACACACCGGGCAAATGAGTGGGGGCATCTTTTGGCAAACTGGCCCTTGTTCCCGTGGCCATAATAAGTTTATCGTATGAATGCTTGTTACCTTGCTTATCCACCACAAACTTTTCAGTTCGATTGATCTCTGTAATCTCCGTCTCTACGTTCAGTTGCACATCGAGTGCCTCAAATTCACCTGATTGAAATTTCTGGAGCTTCTCCCATGGCAATGAATTGTTTACATAATCTGGTAATAACACTCTGTTGTAGAATGGGTATTTCTCTTTGGAGAACACCTGAATTTCATCCGTAAGGTTAAGTGAACGATAGGAACAAATAAATCTGTACGCAGCAGCACCTGCTCCAGCGATCACTATTTTTTCAACGGGCTTCTCATGTTTTGTTACTTCAACGGATGAAAACTTGAAATCAGGCTCTTTGGAAATAGGATCAACTAAATAGCTTGTGAGGTTGTTGGCGCGAGCGTGATCGCGGCTTAAAATTTTTCCCCAGTGCATGGGAAGAAATACTACACCTTTCTTAATGTCATCTGTAACTTTGGCGCATACACGAACAGAACCACGTATGCCCTCAACTTCTACAATATCTCCTTCTTTAATATTGCGAGTTAAAGCATCATGAGGATGCATTTCTAAAAAAGGTTTGTCAATGTGCTGGCGAAGCTTATTCACTTTGCCCGTCTTCGTCATCGTATGCCATTGATCGCGGATTCTGCCAGTCGTTAAGATCAATGGAAAATCTTCGGTGACGGGTTCCGAAAGATTTTCAGGATTTGCAATGGGAAAGAATTTTGCTTTGCGTGATGTGGTATAAAACGAATGATCTTCAAATAATCGAGGAGTACCCCTGTGGTTTTCATTCGGCACCGGCCATTGAAAAGTTCCTTCCTCTTTTAATCTCTTATGCGATAATCCGCTGATGTCGATGTTCGTTCCTTTTGTTAAGGCACAGTGTTCTGCATAGATCTCGGCAGACGATTTAAAATCAAAGCCTTTGAATCCCATCGCTTTCGCAAACATGCAAAGTATCTCACTATCTGGCAATGCTTCACCTGGAGCGTTAACCACTTTGTTCAAATAACTGATTCTTCGATCAGAATTTGTCATCGTTCCATCTTTCTCGAAATGACCTGCAGCAGGAAGAATCAAATCAGCAAATGCTACGGTATCAGACTTGCGCGAAATATCTTGCACCACCACAAAGCGTGCTTTCTTCAACGCTGCTTCAGCACGCCTTGCATCGGGCATACTGACCATCGGGTTGGTGCAAACAATCCAAACGGCTTTGAGATCACCACGCTCCAATGCTTCAAACATTTGAGTAGCAGTAAGTCCCGGCTTTGGTGATATAGATTCAACACCCCAAAACTCGGCCACTTCTTTTCGATGTTGCTCATTGCCAATTTGGCGATGGGCGGCAAGCATGGTGGCTAACCCTCCTACTTCTCGTCCGCCCATTGCATTGGGTTGACCTGTTAATGAAAACGGACCAGAGCCCGGTTTACCAATGTGTCCCGTTATTAAATTAAGACTGATCAATGAGAAATTCTTCTTCACACCAATCACGCTTTGATTGAGGCCCATCGCCCAAAGCGTAAGAAAACCCTTTGACACAGCGATGTAGGATGCGGCCTTTTTGATATCTGCAATTGGAACATCACATTTCGCGGCCGCTTCTTCTAACGTTACTTGAAATACGGTATCGCGATAGGCTTCAAATTCTTCGGTGTGCTTCGTTATAAAATCAAAATCCACTTCGCCATTTTCAATCAGTACCAGGGCAATAGCATTGTATAAATAAATATCGGTTCCTGGCACAAGTTGCAAATGCAAATCGGCCTGCGCACAACTTTGTGTTTTGCGCGGATCAACTAAAATGATTTTTACGCTTGGATTGTTTTGTTTGTGCGCTTCAATCCGTCTGAATAAAATCGGATGGCACCACGCTGGATTGGCACCGGCAATTAAAAAACAATCGGCCAACTCAATATCATCATACGAAACAGGTACGGCATCTTCACCGAGCATATTAGTGTAACCAGCAACTGCGCTGCTCATGCACAAACGGGAGTTGGTGTCAATGTTGTTAGTGCCGAGAAATCCTTTTACCAGTTTATTGGCTACGTAATATTCTTCCGTAAGACATTGACCAGAAACATAAAAACCTACCGAGTCAGGACCGTGGGTTTCGATAATAGATGTGAAGACTGCTGCCGCTCGTTTCATAGAAACAGCCCAACTCACTCGCTCGTGCGGATGATTTTTGCTCCATCGCATTTCAGGATAGAGTAACCGGTCACTTTTGTCTTGCATGGCATAATGCAAGTTCATTCCCTTCGAGCATAGCATACCACGATTGGCAGGATGATCTTTATCGCCTTCGACAGAGATATTTCCCTTGCGGTCTTTCTTCACAATCATACCGCAGCCTACGCCACAATATGAACAAGTTGTTTTTACACTTTCTTCTTTTCCGATCACCACTTCATCAGTTACAGTTGCCAGTTACAAGGTAACAGCAGTAAAAATCTACCTAAAAATAAATTCCGGCTTGATAGAGATCATCACATATGCCCAACTTGATGTGTCTGCAGCCCCTTTCACGTTCTTCACTTTAGCGGATGTCAATGTTGAGGTTGAAAACATCATGGAATATCCACCTTCCATATTGATGGCTTTTGTAAGGGCATAACTAGCTACAAAATCCAGCTCCGTTCCCAAGGCTTTATCCATTGTGGATCCATCCGCAGCGAGAACTACGCTTGGCAATACAAATCGGTGGGCATCCAGCGATAGAGTCAAATTGTCTGTGGCTTTGTACTTTGCTTTTAAATAATAATCGATTAAACCGTTTGACCCAAATCCATCCGCCACATAGAAATAATCCATGTATCCCCAGAATTTGTGAGGCGTTCCGTAAAGCGGGTCAAAGCGTTTGTATCTATTAGCAGGATCGGAACCGTTGTTACCAGACGTGATGTCCACACCTGGTCCAATGCTAAATTTTCTTCCAGCTGCATAAGATGTAGAAGCAGAAATTAAATATTCGTTCAATTCAGTTCCTTCTCTATATTTTCCTCCCTGATAAAACGCGCTCAGCGCAAAACCCCATTTTCTAAAAGCTGTTCCAAACATATTTGCGCCAATAGTATACCTGCTCCATACCCCTTGTTCATAGATGGGAGTTACCTTGTTCAAATCCGTTGCCGCAAAGTGAAATTTGCTGAAGTCGTCCTTGAAGGCCAGGAACGAAGCATTTCCAAAATGAAGTTTCTTGGCGACATACAGGAATTGCATCGCCTTGTATAGGGATGACATTCCGTTCGTGCTGGCCGGATAGCCAGTTGGCACTCCATTATATATAGTGTTCGACTTTCGCTCGGCATTTTGATTATAACCAACTCCCAAATGCGCTGTCCATCCTTTGTGATCAAACTTCAGTAACGCTGCATCATGTCTGCGAGCCTGCTGAAGCCAGTCAAGATTTCCCAATAACCTTACATCATCGTATACCAATTCTTGTCGACCTATTTTTAAGGTGAAGTTCTTAACCACTTTTCCGGTGTCCACAAGACTTAGCTCTCCCCAAGCCTCATGCAACATGAGTCCATCGTTAGGATCGGTAGTAATACGATTGATGGATGAACCGTCTTGTCCCCAAACGCGAACATCCTGAATGGCAGCAAAAACTTTATAGCGATAACCGCCATAGCCAAAGTTGACTCGCGTGCGTTGCGAAGTAAAAACAGCGGGAACGGTGTCCTTCACCTGAAGGGTTCCCTGTCCGTTGCGCAATTCCGTTCGGGTTCTTACCTGTCCTGAAACGGTAAACTGGGCGAGCACTTCATTACTAAGCAAGCTTATGCTAAAAAGAAAGGTGGCTATGGCGAAGATTTTCTTACTCATAGTTTTAATGAGGATTAACAATTGCTTCTTGAAGAATCGGTTCCGGCTTTGGATGCAGAAACTCTTGTGTTGTTTTCTTTGACAGACTTAGCAATAGTGTTACAACAGAAACCGCAATCACAACCGCTCCGATAATAAAAAGACTTTCGCGATAAGAAATTGTTTCGGACTTGAATAAAAAGCCTGCCATGACAGCGCCCACATTTCCGCCCGCTCCTACAATGCCCGATACTGCACCGATCGCTTTATTATTAATAAAGGGTACAACAGAATAGGTTGCACCATTTGACATCTTCAAGAATAAAGCAAACAACAACATGGTAGCGATTGCCCAAGGCAACGTTTCCATAGCTGAGAAAATCATGAGACCAAGGCCTTCGCAAAGAAGGAAGGCGCCAAGAATCATTATCCGTCCCTTCAGTCCAAATTTCTTTCCGGCCTTATCTCCAAACACTCCACCTAATGCGCGGGCAAAAATGTTCATCATACCAAAAGTGCCTGCGATAACACCAGCTTCCTTTAATCCCAGATGGAAGTTGTCAATGAAATAAAGTGTCGCAATGTTGTCGATGGTAATTTCGATACCAAAGCATGCAGCATAGGCCAGGAATAATATCCATACGCGATAATCCTTAAACGATGCAATAAAACTTCCTTCCGAATCTTTTGCTTTGGCCCGATACTCTGGATTCGATTTACGCAAGTCACTTAAGTTGCCATCAGGTGTGTCTTGTGTGAAGAAGTAGTAAACAAAGCCCATGATGAACAACGCCACACCTGGTATCACCATAGCGTATCTCCAGGCTTCACTGCTTAAATAACCAGCACCAATAAATCCAGCGAAGATCAACGGCATTACCATCAAGGTTACACCGCCTCCCATATTTCCCCAACCTGCTGCTGTTGCATTAGCTGTACCCACAACATTAGGTGCAAACATTATTGAGGTATGATACTGTGTAATTACAAATGATGCTCCGATTACACCAATCGCAAGCCGGAACAATAGAAATGATTCATAACTGTTGCTAAAGCCAATAAGCATAACAGGCAAAGAACCGATGAGCAATAAAGCAGTGTAAGAAATTCTCGGTCCGATCTTATCGCACAACCATCCAAAAAGAAGGCGCGCAAAAACTGTAATGGCCACAGAGGCGATAATGATATTACCAATCTGGCTCTTGGTAAGACCCAAGTCTTCACGCACAATAGGCATGAGTGGAGCAATGCCAAACCAGCCAAAGAAACAAACGAAAAACGTGAGCCAGGTAACGTGAAATGCCCTCATGGGGGCAGATTTGAAATCCAGTAAGTTGATTCGGGTGGCTTTGGATGTGGTCATACTCTATTACGTATTATTTACGTAATAAAAGTAAGTAAATAAGTAATTCAGTACGTAATTATACGTAAATAAATTACCGAAACGGATTTAAATACGTATAAAATCGATTGCGGAATCCTTCAAATTGAAAGGAGAAAATTTAAATCTTATGACTTGGGGGGAGTTTGTTCCCTACAAACTATTGGGATCAATAACTCGTAATCCTTGAATATTTTTAAAATCGGATGTATTTCGAGAAATCAATACAAGGTCGAAAACAAGTGCAGTAGCGGCAATAATCGCATCCGGCAACTTAGTTTTTTGTTTCTTGCGAATGTCTATACTTGAATCAACAATGTTACCTGTCAAATCAAAGACAGTAGCATCACTCATAAAATTAACCAGTAGTTGATAATTTTCGCTAGAAGTATTAAAGCTAAGGACTTCAATTTTAGTAATTACTGATACGTTAGGCACTGCGTCAATTATGCCATTCATAAAATCCATGCCCGCGGAAGGTAGTTTTTTACCGAGATAATCAATCACTACATTGGTATCAATCAAATATTGCGGCTGTTCCATTCATTCCGACTTTGTGCTACATATTTTTGAAGTTCATCAGCAACATCAGAAGGCAATTTGCCTGCATATTTTTCAGAAAGCTTTGGTCCTGATTGTATGCTTTTCTTTAACACCTTAATGATTTTCAAGTCCTCCAAATCTTCCAATAGCTTGTAAGCTTTGCTGTTGCTTATTTGCACTAAAACCGTTTCCATGTCTTGAGATATTTATTTTGAGTTCCTTTAATCTGTGAAAGTACAAAATTATTAAAATAGAGCCATATAACTGAATGTATAACCTTGGTCATATTCTTTAGTCCCAAAGAGTTTTTACACGAGATTTTCTTTAATTGTCTTATTCACCATGTCAACTGCATTGTTTACACCCAGTTTCTTCATGATGTTGAAGCGATGTGTTTCGATGGTGCGAATACTAATGTCGAGCGATTCTGAAATCTGCTTGTTCTGTTTGCCATCAATCACCATGCTCAGTATCTGCTTTTCCTTTTTTGTCAGATGATATTGATCTTCTACTTCCGCCTTCCGCACACCTGTCTTTCGGGTAATAAAACGATCAGCTAATACATTGGAAACAGCACCACTGAAATACTTATTGCCTTTATAAATCTGCTTCAACGCTTTTATAAATTCATTTTTATCAATGTCTTTCAACATATAACCATAGGCTCCGGCATCAAGGGCTTGTATCACATATTCTTCTGAGTCATGCATGGATAGAATTACCGCTTTTGTCTGGGGTGCATACTTATCGAGTTTAGCAGCAGCTTCAAGGCCGGTCATCTCTGGCATGCGGATGTCTAACACAAGGATATCAGGCTTCAATGCTTTTGCCGTTTCCAATGCTTCCAACCCATTGCTTGCTTCACCTACAACTTTAATTTCAGTATCCGACTCCAGCATTGATTTGATACCATTGCGGACGAGCACATGATCATCAGCAAGTACTATGTTTATTTTATCCATTCTTTTGTCTTATCGTCAAATTCATATTTCTAAAGTAGGCAGCAGGCAACAAAGCAATAGGCAAAAAATAGTTTAACGGTTGCCTTTGCCTATTGCCTTTGCCTACTGCCTATTAATCCTTACTCAACAAGTACTCCAACGCGCACAGGCACGGTCAATACCACACTTGTTCCCTTTCCGGGATCAGAGTTGATGTCGAGGTGACCATTCACATATTCAGTCCGTTCGTACATATTAAAAAAGCCACGGCCCGATTCGATGTTCATACTTCGCGCTTCCACAAGCTTTGCATCAAAACCTTTACCTTCATCTACGACTTTGATAACAAGATTATTTTCAGATTCTGTTAAGGTAACTGTTATCACATCTGCGCCTGAATATTTGATGGCATTATTGATAGCCTCCTGGATAATCCTAAAAATATTATTCTCAATTTTTTGTGGCAGTCGTTCTATTTCTCCTTCTGTTTTGTAAATCAATTTAACGTCAATTAGTTTTCCCATCTCCTGAATGAAAACGTTAAGAGCTGCCTGAAGGCCAAAATCACCTAACACGGTAGGTTTAAGATTAAAGGTCACCTTCCGCACTTCCTTAATCACTTGTTTAATCAGTTGATCCACTTCGACAATTTTCTGTTCAGCACGTGCGCCTTCCTTCAAGTCAATTGATTCAATCTGATATTTCAGCGAAGTCAGCATCTGACCGATGCCATCATGAATATCCATGGCAATGCGCTTACGTTCTTCCTCCTGCCCTTCCAGGATAAGTACCGATCGAAACTTCTGTTGATTAATTTTCTTTTCAATCTCCGCGCGATTCTTCAAGTTCATATTTTGCTCAGCAGCTTTCCGTTTAGTAATGTCAGTTCCCATCACCAGTAATTCATCTACTTCATTCTGATCATTATAGACAGGAGTCACCGTAATGTCCGACCAGCAATCCTGGTTCTTTGCTCTTTTAAAATACACCTCGCCTTGCCATGTATTTCCTTCCGATACAGTTTCCACTACCTGATCCATCCAGTCATCGGCATCCTCCATGTCCTGAAAAAGATCACACAAACGCATGGCGTCATTTAGCTTTTTAATTCCTGATAAATCAGCAAAGGGATCCGCTAAAAATGTAACGTTCCCACCACGATCCGACTTGGCGTATAATCGTGGATTGTCTGTCGGTTGATTAACGATAGAAATTTGTTCATAGGACTTTTCCAAAGAAGCATACACAGCCCCTATCTCTTTGGATAATTTCATCGCATTCTTTTCAGAACGGATCAACTTATTCACGGTTGTGTTGACCTGTCGGGCTGTTGGACGAAAAATGAAAATGATTTCAAGTACAATTACCAGCAATGCTATCGCCAAAACAATGTATTCTATTGTGCTCAGCGAAATAACTTTTTCATGTGCTTCGTTGGCATATTGCAACACAATACCTTCCATTCCCGCAAGGAAATAACTTTCGTGATTTAGAATTTTTGTGACATGTGGTTTAAGCGAATCGTATGAAACAAGTACGTTATTTTTTAAAGCAAAAATGATTCGCTCTGAACTGTGATTCATTTCTTCAAAGTCATTTCCAACAGCAGTGAACATCATATCAATGGTTTCACTGTTATTACCCTGAAGTTGTAGACTATCATTTCCATGGAGTAATCCATCCTGAGAAACCTTCCAGAGATGAACAGACATACTGAGGTCACTTAAAATTTGCTTACGCAACTGTTCGGTTTGCTGATCGCCCAAGAGCAATACAGTCTTTGTGATATTTTGACTCAACATACGCTGCTTGCCTGCCACATTCACCACACGCGAATCGTTTAGTTGATCATTCAAATGCCGTTGAATAAGCACCTGCCCAATGATTGCCACAGTTGCTATCACACACAGCGCCAATGCATACCACGTGCCCAGTCGACCGAATCGGTTTAAACTTAACTTTGCGTCACTATCAAAATTTACGTGCATATACGTAGCAATTTACTCAAAAATGGTTAGCCATACGTAATTCCATCTTGCTAAAAAAAATGCCAGGCTTTCGCCTGACATTTAACCTAAATATGAAGAAATCGCCTTACCAGGTAAAGCCGATGTACACAAAACCATCTTCCACCTTTACAGGGAAAATGGAAATCTTTTCTGATTCCGCATTAAGGCACTCACCACTGCGAAGCGAAAAGTTTTTTTTATGAAACGGGCATGCCACTTTTGGCTCACCTTCCAACGAGCCAATCATTCCTCGCGACAACGCCATTTGCATTTTGTGAGGACATAAATTCTGACACGCATACCATTCATTTCTTCTTGAAAAGTTAAACACAGCAACCTGCATGTCCTTATACTTAACACAAGCACCTCCGTTTTGCGGAAAGTCTTGCGTGCGCGCTGCTTTGAACCAAACTTTTACTTCGTTATTGCTTGTAACCAAATCCATAATCAATCCTTCTTTAGGTAATCCTTTTTAAAGTTCAAAGTTGACAAAAGGCAATTGACAGTTGATAAGTTTTTGTCAATTGCCTATTGCTAACTGCCTACTCTTTTTTATTCCAATCCACTGGCATTTTTTGTCCTCTTAAGTCAACAAATAAAAGGGTGTCATCTGTTCTTTCATCGTTAATGAAATGTTTGAACTTCGAACGCAGCTCTGGATCTTCCACAACTTTTTTCCATTCGCAATGATAATGAGCGATTAACTCCTTCATCTCACGCTCCAGTTCTTCTCCAATTCCAAGAGAGTCTTTTACAATTACATCACGCAGATATTCCAAACCACCTTCCATTTTATTCAACCATGTTGCAGTTCGTGTAAGCGGATCTCCGGTCTTGATATAAAACATTAAGAATCGATCGATCAATTTTACACACGTATCAGTATCAACATCCGTTACCAACAACTTTGCGTGTTGTGGACGAGAACCACCATTACCACACACATATAAGTTCCATCCTTTTTCTGTAGCGATAATTCCAAAATCCTTCGATTGAGCTTCTGCACATTCGCGAATACATCCTGACACAGCACCTTTTAGTTTATGAGGAGCACGAAGACCTTTGTAACGATCTTCAATAAAAATGGCAAACGATACAGAATCCTGAA
>JAYVBN010000314.1:0-2098 GCA_043750455.1 Bacteroidia bacterium
ATATGCGACAAACTATAGGGATGCTTTGGTGCTTAATGAGTTCACTGACATTGGCAGCTCAGACTGCAGAAAACCTAGCCGTGATGAAACCCATTAACAATGTTTTTGAGGGAATGAAACAAAGTGACAGTTCAATTGTACATAAGGCATTTACTAAAAAGGTGACAATGGCTACAATTGCAATGGATAAAGAGGGGAAACCTGGTATAAGGCTTGAATCAACGTTGGATGGTTTTTTGACAGCGGTAGGCACACCGCATCCTGAAGTCTGGAGTGAGATGATTTGGGACCAAAAAATTGAAATTGATGGAAACCTGGCTCAAGTGTGGACTCCGTATGCTTTCTATGTAGGAAAAAAGTTTAGTCATTGTGGCGTTGATGCCTTTCAGTTATTTAAGGGCACTGATGGAGTCTGGAAAATTTTTCATCTTGCTGACACACGCCAAAAAGAAGGCTGCAATATCCCAAAGGAAATTAGCGAACAGTTTAAATAAAGTTTCAAATGATCCATCTTCACTTTACCAAGTGAACGTAATTAGTTAGATTCGTTTAATCTTTTAATGACATGATGCGCAGCGTGGGATTGTCGTTGTTCTTTCTTTTTCTTTCACTTATTTCGTTAGCGCAGGTTGAGCAAACCGAATTACGCAAAAGCATTTACTTTGGCGGAGGTAGTTATTACATCGATGAAATCCAGATGCAAGAATTGTTCAATTGGTTGGATTCAATTCCAAAGCTCACTGAGAAATACCAGATACAATTGATCAGTCATACCGATCCGATAGGAGGCAAGGACTTTAATGACTGGCTATCCCAGATGCGAAGTGAATCTGTTCATGAATTACTCAGGTATAAAAGCATACCCGAAACCATCATCTATAAAAAAGACTGGGGTCTTGAGAATCCTGTCTATTCAAATGACAATTTCAAAGGGATGATGATGAATAGAAGAGTGGATGTGATTCTCCATCCTGTCGTATTTTAGCTTTACCTGACCTAGGAGGTAAGACATAAGATGGATTTAAAGCTTTCGGCTTTTATCTTGCTACTTGCTACTATTTATCCGCTTTCGGACACCTATTTTCACAACCGGACGATCACGCATGCAACTATATTGTTTTTTTAACGTCTAATCCCTATTAATTGCCTTGGCATATTATTAGCCAGTCAACTGATTCAAGAATCAAAATTCAAGATTCGGTGACAACTCTTGAATATTGAATTTTGAACCTTAAACTACCCGCAATGATCAAATTACAAAATGTAGACAAGTACATCGATTCACGCTTTCAAAGAACTTTTATCATCAAGGGGGTTGATTTGGAGGTGCAGAAGGGCGAATTCCTAACGATCATGGGCCCGAGTGGTGCGGGTAAATCTTCTTTGATGAATATCATTGGCATGCTGGACGAACCATCAGCTGGTGAATATTACTTTTTTGATGAGCCCGTACACAAAATGAAAGAGCGACAGAAGTCGGAGATGCATAAAAATTATATCGGTTTCATTTTTCAGGCCTATCACCTCATCGATGAATTAACCGTTTATGAAAATATTGAAACCCCATTACTGTATAAAGGAGTAAACGGAAGCCAACGCAAAAGCATGGTTGCTGAATTATTGGATCGCTTCAACATGGTTGCCAAAAAAGATTTGTTTCCTGAACAACTTTCTGGGGGGCAACAGCAGTTGGTAGGTATTGCAAGGGCTATTGCAGGTAATCCAAAAGTGATTTTTGCAGATGAACCAACAGGTAATTTACACAGCGAGCAGGCAACAGAAATAATGGAGTTGTTTAAGAAATTAAATGAACAGGAAAAGGTAACCATTGTGCAGGTAACGCATAGCGAACACAATGCCACTTATGGCAACCGCATCATCCGTTTAAAGGATGGATTGGTTGTACGGTAAGGAACAGGCACTGTTCAAAAGCGGACACTTTTTTTTAAACGATATAAGGAAAGGCATTCCTGTAAAGGCTTTTAATAATGGCATGGCAGTTGGCGTAGCAGACTAAAATATTTTTTAGTATGAAAAAAACTGCCTTGCTTTTGTTGAATTGTATATTTTTTATTGCAGCGGTTGCCCAAAAAACGCT
>JAYVBN010000315.1:0-13780 GCA_043750455.1 Bacteroidia bacterium
GTTAAGTTGCTTTTCGGCAAGGGCAGGAAACGCTTCTTCGGTAGATAAGCCATAGCCCGCTGTTAAGCTATCTCCAAAAAACAAGATTACTTTCTTTTCCGTTGTTTGAAGAGTGAGTGCAAATGCAATAATCAGCAGGTATTTCACGACAATCATAAAAGTAGCTCAGCTAAAAGGTATATTTTGAAGCAATTTTAGGTTAATTAACGATTTATTTCAGTACGGGTTAAATAAAATATCTATGGCCGAAATTGTACTTCAGGCTGAAGGTCTGACAAAAGTATATACATCTGCTGAACGGGAGCTCACTGTTCTTGATCAGGTAAGTTTTACAGTTGAGCAAGGCACTAGTCTTTCCATTATCGGACCATCCGGAAGCGGCAAAACAACTTTATTGGGTCTTTGCGCTGGATTGGATGTCCCTACTAAGGGAACGATCTCGCTTATGAGTTTCAAGCTCAACGCGATGGATGAAGACGACCGTGCGTATATGCGCAATCAATTCGTTGGATTTGTTTTTCAAAATTTTCAGTTGCTTTCAACCCTGACAGCCCTTGAAAATGTAATGGTACCCTTGGAACTTAGAGGAGAGCGAAATGTTGCAACGAAAGCAAGGGAGCTGCTTGGTAGAGTTGGTTTGGGTGATCGCCTTAGCCATTATCCTTCTCAGCTTTCGGGTGGTGAACAACAACGCGTGGCAATGGCTCGTGCCTTTATCACCGCACCTAAAATTCTTTTTGCAGATGAGCCAACCGGAAATCTGGATGAAGAAAACGCAAGCCACATAACCGATTTGTTGTTTGGTATGAATCGCGAAGAGAAGACTACCCTTATCTTGGTTACCCATAATTTGGAATTAGCACAGCGCACAGAACGGATTATTCAAATGAAGGGTGGTAAAGTGATTGGCGATAAAGCGGTGAGTATAGTATGATAGAATACTTTATTAAAATCAAGCGGGAAACGCGTTCTATTTTCAAAGACCGATGGGTGTGGCAGATGGCATGGCGTGATGCGCGGCATAATTTTTCACGTCTTTTTCTTTTCACTGCTTCTTTGATAACAGGAATAGCAGCAGTTGTTGCCATTGGCTCACTTAATAATTCTTTACAGGAGGATTTAGACCGCAACGCAAAGGAGCTTTTAGGTGCTGATCTTGTTGCGAACGGGAACAAAAAATTTGAACCCGAAGTGCTGGCTGAATTTGATTCACTAAAATTTGAACAAGCCTCTCAGGCAGAAATGGCTTCGATGGTCATGTTTATGAACACTCGGCAGTCGCGTCTCGTCCGTGTTGTTTCGCTGGAAGGAAATTTTCCTTTCTATGGAAAGTTGGAAACACAACCAACTGATGCTTACGATAAAATGAAGTCTGGCAGATATGTAATGCTTGACGATGCGCTTGCAAGACAGTTTGAAGTTAGCTCAGACGACTCTGTAAAAGTTGGAAATACAATTTTTAAGATTGCCGGTGTTGTGTTGAAGATCCCGGGTGGTGGAGGCATCACTGCTACATTCACACCGTCCGTTTATATTGCACAAACTGAACTTGATTCGACAGGACTAATACAGTTTGGAAGCAGAGTAACCTATCATCAATTTTTCAAAAGCAAAACTGATAAAGAGGCAGAACAGGCAGCAAAAAAGTTAGAACCAATTTTAAAGAAGTATGGTCATTGGTATGAAACTGTTGAGAGAAGGCGCGAGGGCTTGGGTGAAGGGTTTAAATCTGTTTATCGGTTTTTCTCCCTTCTGGCTTTTGTAGCCTTAATTCTTGGATGCATAGGTGTTGCAAGTTCTGTTCATATCTATGCTCGTGAAAAGCGCGAAGAGGTTGCCGTATTGCGTTGCGTAGGTTCTTCCGGATGGCAGGCCTTTAATATTTATTTCATTCAGGTTTTTGTGTTGGGGATTGTGGGCAGCCTATTAGGTTCAGCTCTTGGCATTGGCATTCAGCAGATTGTGCCTGCATTTTTTAAAAATCTTATTCCGGTTGAGCTTCAGTTTTCAATTTCATGGAGGGCGGTTTTTGAAGGCTTGTTTTTAGGAGCGATTGTTTCGGTATTATTTACAATTCTTCCGCTCGTCTCTGTGCGATTTGTTCCACCGTTAACTGTGTTGCGCGCAGATTTTGAACCTGGAAGAATTTTCTCAAAGACGAAGCTTGTAACAATAATTCTCATCGTGCTTTTCCCAATACTCGCGGCATCCTATCAGACGGGTAGCATTCTCATGGGTGCATCCTTTGCTGCAGGCTTAGGAATTGCCCTTGGTTGCCTTACGCTTGTGGCAATGCTGTTGCTCTTTTTGGTCAGGAAGTTTTTCCCTAAAAACTCTAGTTTCATTTTTCGTCACGCTTTATCAAATTTATTCAGACCCAATAATCAAACCCGGGTGCTGCTGGTGTCCATTGGCCTAGGGGCATTCATTATAGCTACGCTGAACATTATACAGAGTAGCTTGCTCAGTCAGGTAGAGTTTACGGGAAGTGAAAATCAATCCAATACAATCTTGTTTGATATCCAGCCGGCACAAAGAGATGGAGTGGTAAAGCTGATTGAAGACAATAAACTGCCCGTTAACCAGGTGGTACCAATTATCACCTGCAGGTTGAGTGAAGTGAAAGGTAAAACCATTGAATTTTTACAAGCAGATACTGAAGATGAAATTCCCAACTGGGCACTTACACGCGAATATCGTGTCACCTACCGTGATAGCCTTCATTTGTCGGAAGAATTGATCAAAGGTGAAATACAAAAAAAAGTTTCTGGCAATAAGGATTCTGTTTGGGTTAGTATCTCTGAGGGGTTTCAGGAAAACCTGCAAGTTGATATTGGGGATTCATTGACGTTTGACGTACAAGGTGTCCCTATCAAGGTACGCATTAGTGGTGTTCGAAAAGTAGATTGGCCCAAAGACCCACCAAATTTTATTTTTGTTTTCCCCAAAGGAGTGTTGGAGAATGCTCCGCAAATCTGGGTGGCAGCAACACGTGCCGATGATAATATAGTAGCGAATAAATTTCAGCAAGAGCTTGTAGTAAGCTATCCAAACGTTTCTTTAATTGATTTGAGATTAGTGCTAAGTACAGTTAACGACCTGTTCAGCAAGATTGGGTTAGTCATCCGCTTCCTTGCCATGTTTAGTATTATCACAGGGTTAGTTGTTTTGGCAGGAGCTGTCCTCAACAGTAAGTTTGTTCGCATTAAGGAAAATGTTTTACTGAGAACAATCGGTGCCCGCACCAGTCAGCTTACAAAAATAACGTTGATTGAGTATGCCTATTTGGGTTTGTTCTCTGCGCTGACAGGAATTATTCTATCACTTGCTTCTGGCTGGGCGCTAGCGAAATTTTTCTTTGAGATAACCTTTTCCTTCGATGGCAAGGAATTGACTTTGATAGGAGTAGGGGTTGTAGTCCTTACCGTTCTAATCGGATATTTTAATTCTAGAGAAGTTATCACCACTCCACCTTTGCAAGTGCTCCGAAAGGAGGGGTAGCTGTGAATTTTAGATTCAATAATTTCTATGACAACGGCCTACTTTTTAAGCTGAGTTCCTTGCAGCATTAATAATCCCAAACATACACCTTAAGGCAAGCGTCTTGTATTGTTTTTCAAAAACCTTATTCTCGTCTGTTGGATTTCTAAGTTGCTGCAACGCGTATTGCTGGATGGTGATCAATGGAAGAACAATTCTTTCCCTGAGCTTTATGGAATCGCGAATAGATTTGTTGTTATCCATCAATTCCTGAAGGTTACTTGCTTCTAAAATCCCAGACTTTGAAAGGTTGAATTCGGCAAACATTTTACTCCAGATTTCCCCAAACTCTACATCTTTAGAAAGATGCTCAGTTGCCGGATAAAATGATTTTGTCAACGACATCATACTATTGCCCAATAGCGTACGGAAAAATAGGGACTTCTTGTAAAGTGCCCTAAGGTCGTTAAGTTGATTTTTATTTTTAAGGGTTTCTATGGCAGACCCAACACCAAAAAAACCGGGTATGTTTTGTTTCATTTGCGCCCACGAGCCTACAAATGGTATGGCACGAAGGTCTTCAAGTTTTAACTCTTGTGTTTGACTTCGCTTGACGGGGCGCGAGCCAATATTAGTGTCACCGAAAAAGGGTAGGGGCGTGACTTTTTCTAAATAGGGAACAAACTTTGGATCATGTTTTAGCGAGAGGTAAGCTTCATAGCCTGCGTTGGCCAGATCATCTAATAATGCTTTTTCATCTGGTGAAAATGAATGAACCCTTTCTGGGAAGACGCTACTTTCAACGCCAGCCGAGATCAGTTGTTCAAGGTTAAAGCGGCATGATACTTCTTTGCCATAATTTGAACTTATCGTTTGTCCTTGAATAGTAATCTGTACTTCCTCATTTTCAATGGTATTGCCCAATGATGCATAGAAGTCGTGGGTATTACCGCCTCCGCGAGCTGGAGGGCCACCACGTCCATCAAAAAATAAAGCGATGATGCCAAATTCCCTAGATACTCTGGTGAGTTCTTCCTTGGCTCTGAAGATAGACCAGTTAGCCCTTAGGTAACCACCATCTTTAGTCCCATCAGAGAATCCTAACATGATCGTCTGTTTATTGTCACGTGATTTGAGATGATCTCGATATGCAGGAATGGAATACAACTTTGCCATCACCTCATGCGCATTGCCTAAATCTTCAATACTTTCAAAAAGCGGAACAATGTCAAGAGGAAGTTGATTGTTTTTGCCAACCAGGAGTTGAGCGAGCTTGAATACTTCAATTACGTTGAGAGGAGTTCCGCAATGGCTGATCACATATCGATGGCAACCCGCTTCACCATTTAGTTGTTGTATGGTTTGTATGGCCTTAAAGCTCATGATCATTTCCTCCATAAAAGGTTCTTCCACATCCAGAAAAACAGGATTGATTGAAATTTTTAAGAGGTACTGGATTTGAGCATTTTCATCAAGCGCATTAAACTCAGTTTCTGTTATGCCCAAATTTTTCCCATGGAGCATCTTCACAATGTATTGCCAGAGTTGATGATGCTTTTTACTTTCCTGCCGCACATCGAGGCACGCAAAGTAAAAGCCAAATGCCCGCAGCTTTACAATAAAATTATCAAGAAGATCAATGAACAACCCGTCATGCTCATTTAATAGAATTCCCCTTGCTTTCAAAAGTTGTTGCTCAAGCTCATCAGCTTGCGTGTAAGCGTTTTTTCCACCCATCAATGTTTGATAAATGCGTTGTTCTGCTTCTGAGATCAGAACATCAACCCCTTTGAACGTTAATCTTCTTTTCAAAAAGCGTAAGTCGCGGTGGTAGCAACGGAGGATAGTTTCGCGAAGGCGTTGTGCCACTTTGTTTGTAATGTCATGGGTAACAAAAGGGTTTCCATCGCGGTCGCCACCTGGCCAGAAACCTATTCGTACCAGTTGATTATTTTTCCAATCGATAATAGGAATATTCAATCCCTCTGCCAATTGTTTGATGATGGCTGGAATGGCCTTATAAAAAACAAATTCAAGATACCAGCACAGGCTGATGGCTTCATCATAAGGGGTAGGCTTTTCCCTTTTGAAAAAGGCGGTCTTTCCTAATTGCTGAAGTAATAGATTGATGTGATCAACATTATTCTCCTTAATGGCGTCTTCCAGATCGGTGATAATAGCAAGCACAGGACCTGGATAAAACTGCGTTGGGTGTGCTGTGAGCACAATACGCACGCTAAACTTTTCTAATTTCTCTTTCAGGTTGGCTAATGCCTTGCTAGACGATGTTTGAAGAAGTAGTGCAGAAAGCGTTCCCTTTCCTGTAAGGTCATTAATTTGATCAAATGAAGCATCCTCTAGCGAATCGAACAATACTACCTGGCGTTCTACATACTGAATAAAGTGAAAGAGCATTTCAAACCTAACTTCCTTTGATGTTTCAGGTACATAATCATTAAAGAAGTCGCTGATAATCTGTGTAGGATTTTTTCCCTCTTCAAATCCATCCACGCAATCCTGCTGAAGTAAAGGCAATAATGTTCCAGTGCGATATATTTCACGGAAGGGCAGATTTAAGAAAAGACTATTGTAGATGTGGTAGCGTGTAGTAACGGCCTGATCGTATCGGTTTGTCATTTCTGAAAATTAGTCAAAACAAATCTATTCATTTTCTAATGACTAATGCTGATGGGTGGTTGATAAAGTGTCCTAAAGGTTATGCAATCGGTTGCTAGAGATGCATCTGTAAGCGGAAGGTATTCTTGTTAGCCTCCGGTAGAACCACATAAGTAATCAGTCGGTTAAATGTAACCTGAAATCCAATAGGCTGTATATCCAACCCATTCTCGCATAAGTGTTGTCCAGGTACTTACAGCATCTACTTTGGGTACTATCAAAACATCTAATGTGAAGGTTCTGGCATGTGTGAGGAAATCTGTAGTAAATGGATCCGAATTAAACCCAACTTTTTTAAAGCAGGCTATTGACCTGCGCATGTGATAGCCTGAAGTAATGATGAGGCAATCCTCTGGATTTACTTTTGAAATCAGAATATTCTTTACGGCCACGGCAGATTCATGCGTGTTCTTGGATTTGTTTTCAATCACAATATCCTCAGTGGGCACGCCCATTAGAATTAAAGCATTGGCCACATCATCTGCTTCATGCTCTTCAATAGAGATAAGTCTTCCGCTGCCACCCGAGACCAATATTTTCTTTATGATGCCAAGTTTGTATAGTTGTACACTATGCGTTACGCGATCAGCCCCGCGACTGAAGTAGACCCGGTCTTTTGGTTTTATCTCAGCTTTGGTTACACCGGTCAATAATATTCCATACTCGTACCGCTTACTGATAGCAGCATATGGAGTTGGCTTTATTTCCCACAGGGTCATTATTTCATTAGCGATAAATTCGTTTGAAAAGAATAACAAGAGACCAAGGCCACTTCGGAAAAGTAATTTTCTTAAAAAGTTTTTTTTAACGAATGCCGAGGCAACCAATACTGCACAGACAATTAGCATTGGCTGTGTGAGGTAGCTCAGTGTTTTGGAAAGAGCAAAGAACATAGAAAGAACTTTACATTCGTTTTGGTAGCGGGTTTGAGATATTACCCAACCCGTCAACTATTTTGCGCAGAACTTCAAAATATAATGTGATAACCAGCAATAATGTCATAAACCAGATTACCCCAAGATTGAAGTTGTAGGTATCAATATTTCGATTCAGAAAATGTTTAAACGGCATATAAAACTGCGCATCAAAATCGACCATGTGTTCGGGGTCAGGATCTTTATAGATTGGATAAATCTTTTGAACAAACTTTCCGCCTTTCTCAATGATCCGGTGTGCTTCCGAAGTATTTTTTACTAATTCGGTAATGGCTTCATTTTGATAGGCATTGCGAAATGACTCAAATTCCTTTTCCTTTTCAATTGTGCTGGTCATGTCTTCCACTTTCTTGTCTTTTTGCACATCAGCTTTGTTATATCGCTTAACGTAGTATTTCTCCAATTGATTGATAAAGGTGATCGTTTTCTGGTAAACTGATGAATCATATTTCTCAATCGTCAAATCGTTTATGTTTTTAAAATTTTCCGTCCCCACTTCCGTAAGCTCATTAGATATTTCGTTTCGCACCAAGTCAAGAGCTTTAATTACTTCACTGCGAATATCGGGTTCTGGATTTTGAAAATGGAGATTCACAAAATCAAGTTTGCTTTCAAGTTGAGGAATGTAATAGATCTTTTTGTAGTCGGCTTCTGACATCATTTTATCAAAAAGATAAAATTCTTTTTCAAAGGCGTTGTCTTTGTATTGAGTCACCATGGAGGCCTCAAATGCCCACCGCGAAGCCATTAAGTCGCCCACGAATGGAACCGTGGCTGTGTTGCCAATAACAGGATTGAGTTTATCAAACTTAACAACAACACCACTCAGAATAAGTTGAGGGATAAGAAGGATGGGTATTAGAATATAGATGGTAACAGCTGAGTTGAAGGCTGAAGAGATATTAAGCCCCAAAAGATTTGCAAAACAGGAGGCTGTGCATAGGATACCCCAATGAATAAAAAACATTCCTTCTATTTTTAGAATGGAGTGAGCCACCATCACAAACAGAAAAGTTTGTATCAATGAAATCATAAACAGAATGGAGATTTTGGAAAAGATATAGCTGCTTCTGCTTAGATGGAGAAAGGCTTCTCGTTTTAGAATTTTTCTGTCGCGAATAATTTCCTCGGCACTTACAGAGAGCCCCATAAACAAAGCTACAATCACGCTCATAAAAAAGTAAGCCGGCATATTCAGGTTTTTACTGAAGATATAGGTGGTATTGAGTTGGTCGTCTGGATTATGAAAGCGTACAATAAAAGCCAGAATAAAGGCCAGTAAGGGAGCTTCTAATAAGTTGATGATCAGATACTGCTTATTGCTGAGTTTTGAAAGTAGATCGCGAAGGGAAAAGAGATGGGTCTGTTTAAACCAGCCAGGAATTCTTAGCGTGGAATGTGGAATCTCCTCTGAAGGAACAATGGCGGCTGGCTTTATTTTTTGGATGTAAATCTGATTCCATTGCTCAGGTGTGAACTTCCTCTCATTTGTAAAGTTTCCGTACTCGTTAATTATTTTTGTTTCAATGATATTAAAGATTTGCTCAGGATTAACATTTCCGCAGGCATGACACTCACCTTGCTCACTGTTAACTAAATTGATATTGCGTTTGAAGTAATTAATTCCTTCAACCGGGTTTCCATAATAAATCTGAAATCCCCCCGTGTCAAGTATGACTAGTTTGTCAAACATTTTGAAGATGTCGGATGATGGCTGATGAATCACAGCAAACACCAATTTTCCTTTCAGCGAAAGCTCCTTTAATAGATCGATAATATTTTCTGAATCCCGTGAGGAAAGCCCGGAGGTCGGTTCGTCACAGAAAAGTACTGCGGGCTCACGCAAAAGCTCAAGTCCGATATTTAATCTCTTTCGCTGGCCCCCACTAATAGTTTTACGAAGGGGAGATCCGACTGTTAGATTTTTAGTTTCAACTAGACCCAGGTCTTCCAGAGTGCGGGTTACCAGCGCATCAATTTCTTTTTGAGAGAGGTGACTAAAGCAAAGCCTGGCAGCAAAATAAAGATTTTGATAAACGGTAAGGTCTTCAATTAATAGATCGTCTTGTGGTACAAATCCTATTACTCCTTCAATTTTATCCGGTGATTTGTGGATGTCGATTCCATTGATAAGAACCTGACCCCTGGATGGCTTCTCTGTGCCATTAAGAACATGTAAGAGAGTTGATTTGCCTGCCCCGCTCGCACCCATCAAAGCAACCAACTTTCCGGATTCTTCAAAAATATTAATATCGCGTAAGCCTAATCTTCCATTTTTAAATTGATATGAAATGTTTTTGGCCTCAAAGCTAGTGCGAGCTGTGTCACCCATTTTTTTGAACTGACGCAACACATCTCCATAATAAACAGGATCCACATCTTCCCAACGCATGGTGCTACCTGTGCCCAGTACGTTAATGTTACCAGGTTTTCGAGGAACACCATTTAAGAAAACATCGGTGTGACCAACATATTTAATAAAGTATATGTCCGTACTCTTTAAGTAGAGAATGGCAATGAGTCCGTTTAAATCTTCTTTGAAAATGTGTTTATGCTTGCCTATTTGTTGGGCTTCAGAATTGATGATAAGAATAGTATCGCTATTAAATTCTGTTTCCGTTATTCCCAAGACAAACTGTTTGATTACCTCAATGTCTTCTATGGTAATGTTGAAGGCTTTTCCTATTGCGTTAGCAAGAAGATCTTCGCGAGCTGAAATAGAGCCATCCGCAAGGATGATGTCCATTAGCTCGATCATGATGACCATTTTTTGCTTTTGTGTAACCTCCTTATTTATATTTCTGCAAATGTCAGTGATGACATCGTTCTCCTGTTGAGGAGTAAGATTTCCAGTGAGCTGGGATGAAAACTGGTCGAATAAACTCAGTTGAAATTCTACCGCCTTTTGGCTAAGATGATCCTCCAGGAATCTACGAATATGGTCACGCTCCTGACTGGAGATAAGGTCTTCTTTTGCGACAAGCGCAAACAGTTGCATGATTGCTTTGAGTACGGGTTCGCTCATAAGAAGGATTTAATCAACTAAATAATAGAAAATAGTCTACTGAAAAAAAAAGGATTGGTAGATGAACCAATCCTTTTTAAGTTAAATAATTTCAAATTAATCGGTAATAAACTTTCTCATCTTTTCTACAATAGTTGTGATGTCTACTAAATTCTTATCTGTAAGTACAAGGCTAGCCTTGTTATTTTTAATTTGCTCTTCAATATCGAGTGCCCGATAACTTGCCTGAAGTGAAGTCAAGTCAGCTATAAGGGTTGTGATAGGATCGACCTGTTCAATAGCTCCTAACATTTTAACCAATTCGTCTACAGATTTTTCCTGCTCAAGAATTACTCGTACAAGTGGTGTAAGTACCAGATTACGTGAATCATCTGGAAGGAGGTTTTTGGGGTATGACTTAATCAAACCTGTTGATACGTATAGCCCTTCAATAAAGCTTCCCGTTAGCACAAGGGCAGCCAATTTATCGCGACTATCGTCTTTCAAATAATTTTTCGTTTTCTTAACAGAATTGTCCAATATAGATGTAAGGGAATCTTTGTTGGCAATGTTGCTTTCAAATCGATCCATTTCATTCATATCAAAAGAACCAATTACACCAAGTTTGTCGGCCAGCGTCTTAACAGCGGCCATATAGGTGATTGACTCTTGCGTCTTTTCATATGAACTTAAATAGCCAATGTCTGCTGCATAAATACCCAGGTTTAATGCGGCTTTATCGTTTTTGAGCGTATACTGATCAACCTTTTTAACATCATTGACAAGGCTTTGGTTAAATTCAGCTCCTGTGGCCTCAAGCAAATAAGGTATTTCAGATGGCGAAGGGAGGTTGTCCATTACGTCTTCTATCTGATCTCTGAGAGACTCTTCAGATGGTGGGAATTCTTCTGGATTATTTTCCTCCTTTGGGGCCGGGCCACAAGACCAAATGCCAAAGGCTGTGAGAGTTATGAATAAAAGAACACGAAGACTAGTAAATTTCATGGGTTTATTGGTTTTATCCCCAATTTTAATACATTTTTTACTTCCATTTAAAGGATCGGAAATTATTATTTTTTAAAATTCGAGGATAATAGGATACTAAAGGGAGTCTTAACTACTTCTCAAATGTCACTTTGAGTAGTTGAATTGGCAATCTTAATTACCGTTATTGGCGGTAGCAGCAGAGGTAATATTGAGATATAAAAAAGACCATACAAACCCGCTTGGTTGTCAATAAGTTGAACGACACCAACGTTTTAAAAAGTCGTTGAGCACAATGCTTAAGATCAAAACCTGATAAAATATAATGACAGCGTTAATGAGATCTTTGAATCACCTGCTCACCTCCCGGCTAAGACATTTTCAGGTAGGTTCACTCCTTATTTGTGTTTTTTGTTTAATAACTCTCCACACATTTGGCCAACAGTCTGGTTCACTTGTTGCCTCCGATCCTGTAACCACTAAAACCCGTGCTTCCGTTGATGCGGAGTCCTATTTCTTTTTTGGAAACTATCAATTTTATGCCTTGCGTTTTGGATATTTCTATGGGCTCAAGAACGAGCGACACCAACTTGGTATGTCGTTGCCATTTGTTCATACCATCTTTGATGCTGACTATGCAGGGTTTGAAAACACGTCTGGTATTGGTGATCTTAAAATGTCTTACCTGGCTGTTCCATATATAGAGAAAAATAACATTGGCTTGGAGAAGGTCTCGGTGGCATTTGATGTAACGGCACCTACAGGCGAATATAGATTGGGAAGGGGAGCAGGAACATGGTTGTACAAGCCAGGACTCATATTTACCATGAGGTCTTCATCGGAAATAGTGTTCTATCCAGAGGCGAGGTTCCAAATGTCTGGTGGAGACGCCAATAGCCAGGGGGGTAGCGATGGGTTGCCAGATCCGAATGATCCTGATAAGGAAAGGAAACTGCAAAACTTGTCATTGTCAATCCCAATGGTAGCTCAAGTCAAAGATTGGGATGGGTGGTTTTCTTTGAATCTTTTGTACAACTACTCATTTACTGAACAGACAAGCTTCTTATTTCTCCGGACAGATTTTGGGGCTATGATTGGAAACAATACGTCCGCTTCTTTACGGATTACGAAATTTATTGCTGGTCAGCCAAGGTTAAATGTGATGGTACAGGCGAACCTATCGTTTTTCTTGAGATGATTATTCGTTCTTAAGGGATTCAGCCGGATTGATTGTAGCAGCTCTCAGCGCCTGCGTACTTACAATAATAATTAGGATTAATGATGCCAACTGATTTACTCACTTTTCAAACTTTCCACTGGGTTGCGCAAACCCGCATTGATCGCTTGTGAGCTTACGGTGATCAAAGCAACCAAGACAGCAATTCCTCCGGCAAGTGCAAAAATCCACCAGGTAATTTCAATGCGAAAGGCAAAGTCTTGCAGCCATTGATGCATGGCGTACCACGAAAGGGGAGTGGCAATAAGTATAGCAATAGTGACTAAAACAAGAAAATCTTTTGAAAGCAACTTGGTAATTCCAGAGATACTTGCTCCCAATACTTTGCGGATGCCAATCTCCTTTGTGCGCTGCTCAACAGTAAACATGGCCAGGCCGAACAAACCCAGGCAAGCAATAAAAATGGCAAGGCAAGATGCAACCGAAAACAAAGTGCCGTATTGCTGCTCAGTTTGATATTGTTGGTTGTAGGTATCGTTTAGGAAAGAATACTCAAAAGGATTACCTGGGAAATATTTTTTAAACAAATTGTTTAAGCTTGTCACATTAGCCTGAATATTTTCAGTTGATAATTTAAGCGTATAAAATCCACCACTATTCCGAGGAAAAAAATAATAGGATCAATAGCCTGACGCAGCGAGAGGTGATGATAATCTTTCACCACACCAATTAATTCATAGGCCTTACTTTCCATAATAACTTTTTGGCCGACTGCTTCTTCACTTGTGACAAAGCCCAATTGTTTAGCCGCTTTTTCATTCACCATAATCTTATCCCTTTCATCATAAGGTCGGTTGCCCAGTTCCTCTGTAAATCCCTGGCCGGCTGCCAATTCAATCGAATATGTATTTAGGTAGCGAAAATCCGTTTCCAATATAGAATAGACTAATTTCTCATCACCAGGCAAGGGGTTTTGCTTTGTGATGCCCGGAGTAGCGTAATTATACCCTTCAATTGGCACACCTCCTGTTCGGCAAAAGCTTTCTATAAAGCCAAGTTGTGCGAGTTCATTTTCAAATCCTTCACTTCTGCCTTTAAAGGTTTCATCTTTTCCCACTTCAGCTCCATTTATAACGAATAGCTGATTGATCTCCATACCCAGCTTTTCGTTCTGTACATAATGAAGCTGACGTTGCAGTATAAGTGTGGAGGCAATCAACACGATGGAAGTGGTGAATTGAAAAACAACCAACGTCTTTCGAATCCAACTGCCACTGTTCGATTTACTATAGATGCCTTTTAGGGTTTTCGATGGGCTGAATGATGCTAGTGCAAAGGCCGTATAACCACCGGAACCAAGCGAGCCAATAATAATTAATAGGAGCCCAATCAACCAGAAATTGTTTTGCTCTAACACACCGAAGGAAAGATCTTTATGAATAAAATAGTTATAACTGCTTTGCACTATGTTTACCAGTGCAAGAGCTATTAAAAGAGCCATTAGGTTCATAAGCAACGATTCAC
>JAYVBN010000316.1:0-2604 GCA_043750455.1 Bacteroidia bacterium
GTTGGTAAAAATTTGGATGGACTTCAATTGAATAGCTATGAAGAATGTACTTGGAAAAATTGCCCGTTACTTTTTTAATGGCACTTTGTTTATTGTGCCGTTGGTGGCAACGGTTTACTTCATCATCGTTTCCTTTCAGTGGTTAGATAGCCGGCTGAACTTACCATATCCGGGAGTGGGGTTTGCGATTATCCTTAGTGTGATCACATTGTTTGGCTACTTCACATCCAACTTTGCCTTCAAGGCTTTTTCAAATTGGTTTGACCGACTTGTGAACAGGATACCGCTGGTGAAACTTATTTATTCTTCCGTCAAGGATTTGCTGGCAGCTTTTGTGGGCGAGAAGAGAAAATTCGACAAGCCTGTTTTGGTTACTATTAATAAAGAGAATAACCTTCATCGTGTGGGATTCATTACGCAATCTGATTTATCTGAATTGGGTTTGCCCGACATGGTAGTTGTTTATTTTCCACAGTCCTATGCCTTTGCTGGCGATCATTTTGTGGTGCCAAGAGAAAACATCAAGCCTCTTGATGTTTCTGGCGCAGTTGCGATGAAGTTCATTGTGTCTGGGGGAATTTCGGGGTTCAAAGATCAATGATGCTTTGAAAAAAGTCATCCGTATTATCTTCTTTTTATTTGTCGGACTTTTTCTGATCATACGGTTTTATTCTTCTGTTGAGGAAGAATATTCCGCTTCGTCTTCTGCCATGCTTGACGATGACTTCTATACGGCTGATACCCTGCAAAACGAAATCCGCCTTAACCACAACAGAACCTGGAAAGATTTTGATGATGTACAGCGTTCGGTTCGGTATTCTGTTTCATCTACTTCAGCAAATGCAGCTTCTGATTTCCGTAATACGGTATATGTCGAATACGATGGAAGGGAAAAGGTATTCTGGAAAGATTTATATTTTGGATTGTATAATCACGATCAATCCGAACTTGATGTTGTTCAGGATTCCATTCGCTCGTTGGCAATACGAGATAATATTGCTGATCCCGATTTAATATATTCGGTCGTATCATTCGTTCAGGACATTCCTTACAATTATATTATCTCCACAGATAGTTGTGCTGCCCATACCGATCATCCATGTGTTCCGCTGCAGCGATATGGGGTTTTATCTCCAGTAGAATTTTTATATTCCCTTGCCGGGGATTGTGACACACGTACGGTACTTCTTTTTACACTGTTGAAAAAGCTCGGATATGATCCGATCATCGTTAACAGTGCTCAGTATCGACATTCAATGTTAGCTGTAGATGTGCCAACAGAAGGTGCCTACTTCACGCATAAAGGCCGAAAGTTTTATTTTTGGGAGACCACAGCTACCGGATGGCTGCCTGGCATGCTTCCACCTGATATGAACAATATTGATTACTGGACTATAATTTTAGACTATGAATTCCAAACTGACCCTACTCGCAATTATTGAAATTCTATCGGCACTAAGTATGGGAGTCGTTATTATGGCAACCACCTATCTCTTGCTGAAATATATTGGTAAGAGGCGATACGACATCAACGAAAACAATCAGGCCTTCGGAATATTTATTGCGAGTGTTCTTTTCTCAGTGGGGTACATGGTGAGCAGCGTTATCCACCCCTTGCTTTCGCTTTTCAGAATTCTTTCAACAAAAGATAACGATACATTTCATTTGTTAATTTCTTTCATTGGCTATGGTGCCATTTATATAGCATTGGCTTACATCGTGGCATTAGTAGTTTGTTTTTTAGGGGCTTTGATTTATAATTACATCACACCTATCGATGAAATTCAGGAATTGAAAAACAATAACCTCGCAGTTGCACTCGTAGTAGGAACCATCATCATTACCCTTAGCCTGATGACGCATGATGGAGTGGAGTTGTTAATTGAATCGTTTATTCCCTATCCTGACATGTATCCAAAGTAAATTATGCTGGAAGGGAGTTTTCCTGAGGCCAACGACAACTAGTGCTATTTGTCTACATCTTCCATGGATCAACAATTTTGAGCCCTTTTATGTGGGCAAAATCTTTTTGATTGTTGGTAATAAGAGTATAGCCATAAGCTAGAGCAGTGGCCGCAATAATAGCGTCAGGAGTTTTTATTTTTTTACCCTTGCGTAAATCCACACAGTGGGTAATAACATCAGGTGTAATCTCCAAAACAACGCTATCAGATATAAAATCTTTTACTTTTTGTTCTGTTATCGAATCTGTTTTCCAACAAAGAAGTTCTATTTGAGTAATGACAGATAAAATAGGGGTGGCATCAATAACAGTGTCCATAAAGTCCATGCCCGCAATTGGAAAGTTGGCGGAAAAATAGTCAGAAACTACATTGGTATCCATCAAATGCTGTTCCATTCACTCCGCATTTTTTTAATGTGTTCCGTAAGTTTTTGCCCTTCCTCCTTGCTGATGATACCTTTGTATTTATCTGATAGTCTTGGCTGAGCTGGGGAAATATTTTCTTTCAATACTTTAATCAGGCGCAGTTCTTCCAATTCGTGCAAGAGGCCAGCAGCTTTTTGGTTGGTCAATTGTATAAGCATGGTATTGTCCATACATTAATTATTTAGATTGTTGAGATTTGGTGTTGGTCATTATAG
>JAYVBN010000317.1:0-2836 GCA_043750455.1 Bacteroidia bacterium
CTACCGAAGGAAAGAATTTGTCGTATAAATTTTCACAAGCAGGAACTCACCTGCTGGTGATGCAAAGCGATGCTGCTTACATTGAACTGGAGGCACAAAAGTTTAACGACTATTTAAAGGAGGATGGACTTGATTATATTTTGGATGAACGAAAAAACTCAGGCGAACTAAACAAACCGTCAAGAGAAAATTATACCCGATTTACAAAATTGCTTGTGCAGTCAGGGGGTAAGGTAGATGATACATATAAAAAGAAGGCCGGTCTTCGACTGGAGATTATACCAGATAAAAATCCATATGCACTGACATCTGGTGATTATCTTCAATGCCAGGTTTTGTTTGAAGGCAAGCCCAGTGCGCATGCTTTAGTAAAAGTATGGAGCCACATTGGCAACAAAGTCTTCTTACAAAATATCTACACTGAAAATGACGGAACAATAAAATTTCCCATCAGTAACAAAGGCTCATGGATGGTGAGTTCGGTGCGGATGGTCCATTCCGAAACGGGTGCATCAATTTATCATAGTCTGTGGGCGAGTTTGGTATTTGGTATAGAATAGAGAAATGAGCGAGTTCATCAATTCATCTCAGGCACCAGAACCGGTAGGCGCTTATCCGCACGCCCGTAAAGTTGGCAACTTACTTTTTCTCTCAGGAGTAGGACCGCGCAAACGAGGTTCAAAAGAAATTTCAGGTGTAACCTTAGATGAAAAGGGAAATATTATTGCGTATGATATTGAACAACAATGCCATTCTGTTTTTCAAAATGTAAAGTTGATTCTTGAAGCTTCAGGTTCGAAATGGGAGAATCTGGTAGATGTAACAGTTTTTCTCACCAATATGAAGAAGGATTTTTCCGTCTTTAATAAAATTTATGCTGAGTACTTTAAAGAGAACCAGCCTTGCCGCACCACTGTAGAGGTGAATGCCTTACCCACTCCAATTGCGATTGAATTGAAGTGTATAGCAATAGTTTGATTGACGTAAGAATCGTTTCTAAATTTATTGAATGATAATGAATTTTAAAGAGCCTTCAAATATTATCATTGAGCGAAGGAAGATTGTTGACTACTTATTAAATATTTCACATCCTGATGGTTTTAGTAAAGCACGACTTTTTATGCAATATGGATTTCATCCTGAAAGCTGGGAAGATTTCGCGAAAAGCATCATTGCCCATGCTCAGGTAGCAGAAATCGTTTCCCAATTGGAAACCCCCTTTGGAAAGAAGATTATTTTACAGGGAAACTTAGAAACACCATCAAAAAAGAAGCTGATGATTAAATCAATTTGGATTCTTGCTCTTAAATCACCGATATTAGTAACACTTTATCCAATTAAGAAATGATAAACGAATTCGACCGTGTGGTTTTAACTGGTGATATACCAAGTAAAAAACTGATGAAGGGCGATATTGGCACGGTGGTTATGATTCACCCAAAGGTGAAGTTGGTATCATCACCAAATACAGGCTTTGAGGTTGAGTTTTTTACGCTGGACGGAAATACACTAGCTGTTGAGACACTGCTACCCAATCAAATCAGGCCTGTCAAAACTAATGAAGTGGCACACGTAAGGGAAGTTGCTTGAGTAAAATCAGTTCAATTTTTATTTCCTTTCGTTAAAATTATTCTAAACCGATCCGATGATAAAGTGTGGTTCTTAGATTATTGGAGTAAACAATCTTATCAGTTGAAAGTGCATGTAAGAGCAGGTATCCCATCTCCAGACTTAGTTGCTTTGTAAGTTTTCGTTCAAGTGCGAGATAGATTCGGTTCTGATCAAATTTCCATGTGTCATCAGAATCCGTATGATACATAATTTCATCAGAAAGCCGGGCTGACCATTTCTTACTTGTATCCAGATTCTTTTGAAATTGAATTCGGTAACGTGTTCTAAACTTGAAATTATAACCATCAGTCAAATCAGTCTTTTGAGCGTCTGTGTTATGAAAAAATCGCTCTTCAAGCCGGAAGCGAAAATGCATATCGATATTACCGATAGTAACTACATTCGAAGTCACCGATTGAAAAAAACGCAACTCCGGCACAGTAAGATTTTTTGTGTTAGTTACCCACGAGCCAGTGATACCGGTAGCAATATCTGTTTTTGAGCTAGGTCTGAAATTTCCATAAGAATGCATAATGAACTGCCGTTGATGGTCAGGCTGAATAGACCTTCGCTCATCTATTTCATTTTGCCAACTCCATTTATCATTAAAATGAAGTTGATTGAAATATCGTATCCAATAAAGATTTGCGGTGGATTGAGAGGAAGCTGAAAAACAGATAAGGGTCATAAAGACCCCCATTGTTAATCTAATTTCTAATGCGAAATTCCTTTTCAAACTGAAAAACTTTCTCCACATCCGCACGTGCGCGAGGCATTTGGGTTAATAAATTGAAATCCTTTGCCATTGAGTCCATCGGAGAAATCCAGGGTAGTACCGAGTAAGTACAATAAGCTTTTCTTATCGACTAAAATTTTAACGCCTTTGTCTTCGAAAACTTGATCAGCGGGATTTATTTTATCATCAAAGTCAAGGTCATACATTAAACCCGAACAACCGCCTCCTTTTACAGATACGCGAATGTTATGATTAACAGTGCGTCCCTCTTCAGTAAGAAGTGTGCTTATTCTTTCTTTGGCTTTATCTGTTACACTTATCATAATTTGTATGTTTAACCAGCTTACCAGCAGTCCGGTCTTGAATTTTAAGACACTGGATTCAGCACAACACTAAAAACAGTAATTGTGTTCCTGTCTCTTCCATAATATAATTTCTCCAGAGCATCTAAAATATTGCTGGCTCTAAAATAGGAGGTATGTAACTCAC
>JAYVBN010000318.1:0-5966 GCA_043750455.1 Bacteroidia bacterium
TCCCAAAAGATGCCAGACTTGATTATAAAATTGTATTGGACGGGCATATGTACATTCTTGATCCTGAAAATCCCAATCAGCAGTGGTCAGGTGTTGGAGGAGGAAGCCCAAACTCAGAGTTGAGAATGCCAGGGTGGAAAGAAGATGCAGCACTTGAGTATCGTGATAACATCTCGCATGGAAAAGTTAAAAGCGATATTCTTTTCCAAAGCAAAGCGCTAGGTTATCAAATAACTTACAGCGTGTATGTGCCGGCAGGTCATCAAATACAGGATAATCTTCCTGCTATCTATGTTACTGATGGATTCGAATACATGCACCCTAAAATGGGCAACATGGTTACCATCCTGGATAATCTTATTGCTGACAAAAAAATAACTCCTGTCATCGCCATATTTATTGATCACCGTGAACCGGTTAACCGATCGAACAATCGCAGAATGGACGAATTGGCGATGAATGAAAAATACATGAAGTTCTTCACTGAAGAATTTATACCATTAATAGAGCAAAATTATCCGGTACTAAAAGGGCGGGAGAATCGGGCTATCCTGGGAACTTCTATGGGCGGACTTACTTCAGCCTATTTTATCTTTTCACGGCCAGAAGTTTTTGGTATGGCAGGCATACAGTCGCCATCTTTCTGGTCAAAACCTCAGATTTATTCCCTCTGTGATGCTGTTGCCAACTCCGAAACTAAAATCTCCATGACCTCAGGCATAATCAACGATGCAAGCGAAAGCACGCGCAAAATGAAAGCTATCCTGGAGAAAAATTCCTGTATATACACATATCGCGAAACAAATGAAGGTCACTCATGGGGCAACTGGCGAAATCTCATTGACGATATCCTGATTGATTTCTTTGCCTTGAAGTAATTAATAAGGCACCAAATTTGTTTCTTTACCATTTCTATGAAACGTCTACTTTATTCGCTGATTGCCATCGTCCTATTTCTTAGCGCTTGTAGTTCTGGCAAAAGTGCGTACAAACATGGTGATTACTATGAGGCTGTTCTTACTGCAGTTCAGAGATTGCGACAAAATCCCGATCATAAAAAATCTCGTGAAATTCTTAAGCTCAGCTACCAACCAGCTGTAGACTATTTGGAAACAGATGTTCAAAACCAAATTAACTCCAATGCCAATTTTAAGTACAGTGCAGCTGTTCGCGATTACGAAAAGATTAACAATTTGTACGAACAAATAAGGGCTTCGCCTGGCGCACTAAAAGTTGTGCCTTCACCCAAGAGCAAATACAAGGAATTGACTGACATGAAGAATAAAGCTGCCGAGGAGAGCTATGAGGCAGGTATACAATCGATGATGAGAAATAGCAGGCAGGATGCCAAAGATGCATACTTCTATTTTTCGGACGCCAATATATATGTGCCTGGCTATCGCGAGACTATCGAGATGATTGAAAAAGCAAAGTTCAATGCAACTTTAAAAGTGATTGTCGAATCAGGACTTGGAAATTTATACGATTGGAACTTTGATCCGGTTGTATTTGGTTATAACTCCAATCAATTTGTTAAATTCTATACGCCTAGGAACGCTGACGATAATCAGATGGGCAAGGCCGACCAATTCTTAAAGATTATTGTTAATGGTTATAAGGAGGGCTTTCCAAGTATAACCAAGCGGGTGGAAGATCAAAAAGATAGCGTGAAAAGTGGCGAGAAAACAGTGAATGGAAAAAAGGTTCCGGTCTATGAACAAGTCTCGGCAAAAGTCACCATTTTCGAAAAAAAGGTAACAGCCCGGGGATCATTAACTCTGCTAATTGTTGATGGTGAAAGTAAGGCAGAACTTCGCAACTCAGAAGTTACGAGCGATGTAACATGGACTGACTCCTGGGCAATCTATTCAGGTGACCTCCGTGCACTGGGATCAGGAAATAAAAAGTTGGTGGAAAGACGTGAACCAAATATGGGCAGGGACTATCTTCGCAATCAAACAAAAATTGAATTAGACAAGAAACTTGCTGAAGCAATGAGTGCGTTTTACAATAACTATTAGATTGACTTGAAATATCAAGGATAAATATCATGAACTCATTTCAAGTTGAAATTGCAACTTTCGGTGCCGGATGCTTTTGGTGCACCGAAGCTGTGTTCCTAAATGTTAAAGGCGTTGAGAAAGTTGAATCGGGTTACAGTGGAGGGAAAATTAAAAATCCATCGTATCGGGAAATCTGCACAGGAACAACCGAACACGCGGAGGTAACTCAGATTACATTCAATCCTAAAATAGTAACCTTTGAAGAACTCCTTGAAGTTTTTTGGAATACTCACGACTCTACCACACTCAACAAGCAAGGTGCAGATGAGGGCACCCAATATAGATCGGTTGTGTTTTATCATAACGAAAGTCAGAGGAGCGCAGCTGAGGATTACAAGAAACAGTTAGAAGCTTCGCGATTATTTAAAAATCCTATTGTAACTGAAATCAGTCCAATCAAAGATTTTTACAAGGCTGAAGGCTATCATCAAAACTACTTTGCACTCAACCCTAATCAGAGCTATTGCCAATACGTTATTCGGCCAAAGGTTGAAAAATTTAAAAAGCAGTTTGGTGCTAAATTGACACCCTCCGCCTAGAATTTATAATGTGGACTAATTTGACCCACTCTAAACGGTTCGCAAAGCCTATTATTGCCAATCGTCAATTAAAAAACAGAAAATCAAAAACTTTGAAACCCTTGAACCTAGAGTTCGTTGAATCAACCATGAGCAGAGAGGTCTTCTCATAGGTTTAGGTTTAGGTAACAAAGAACCCCTCAGACGGAGGGGTTCTTTGCATTATAAGCGGTTCTACCTGGCTAATTAATTCAGTTAGCAGATTGTCGCAAGTACGACCTTCTGATACATTTGAAAAACTCTTTTTGCTTATCTACGGTTAATAGACAAACATTAAAACTTATGCGAAAAATAAAATTCCTCCCCTCCCTCCTAATTTTAATATCACTTTCTGCCTGCGCCCAAAAAAAGGCGGTCGATAAGAATGAAATCCAGAGCAACGAATTCAAGAAAAAGACAAACGAGGAGTGGAAAAAAGAACTCAGTCCACTTGGTTATGAAGTTTTACGTGAAAAGGGAACCGAGATAGCCTTTACCGGAGCGTATTGGAATAACCATGAAACAGGCACGTATTATTGCGGAGGTTGCCATCAGGAATTATTTAGTTCAGAAACCAAATTCGAATCTGGTACAGGCTGGCCCAGTTTTTATAAACCATTAAAAGAAAATCTGGTGGCAGTAGGCACAGATAACAGCTATGGCATGGTACGCGATGAAGTGGTCTGCAGCCGTTGCGGAGGGCATTTGGGTCACGTTTTCCCTGATGGACCAAAGCCAACCGGCCTTAGATACTGTTTGAATTCAGTTTCCTTAAAGTTTGAGAAGAAATAATCAAAAAATTCTTAATTCAAGATTCAAGATTGCCAACTCAATCAATTTTGAACCTTGAATTTTGAACCAGGTTTACTAACTTTTCAGAAAACTAAAATCCTATGTGCAGACTCATGGCCTACAAAGGCACTCCCATTATCATGGACAAACTGCTTTATCAACCAAAAAACTCCTTGGTTAACCAAAGCATAAACGCCAAGGAAATAGAAGAGCCACTTAATGGAGATGGATTCGGAGTGGGATGGTATGCGCCTGAGATTAACTACGAACCTATAACATTTGTCTCTGTCAATCCGGCATGGAGTAACCGAAACCTGCGCAACCTTGCTCCTAAAATAAAAACGGATTGTATGCTCGCCCATGTGCGCGCGGCAAGTGTGGGTGAAGTATCAGAATCAAACTGTCACCCTTTTCCTTACAAAAGTCTGTTGATGGCACACAACGGAGGCGTGGAAGAGTTTGGCAAAATAAAACGCCATCTACGCGAACCCCTAAGCGATGAGATGTATAATTGGATTAAAGGCCAGACAGATTCCGAACATATTTTTGCCTACCTGCTGGATTACCTGTTCAAGAATCATAAAACTGTAAATCCCGAATCGGTGATTGACGCTTTTGAGCATACTTACACTTACTTAAAAAAGCTAATGATTGATTATGGCATTAAGGAAGATGCCTATTTAAATATGGTTGTTACGAATGGCTTATTCATTGTAGGGACAAGATATTGCACCAATCCAAAAGAAGAACCCCTTACTTTATATCACTCTGAAGGCAGCCGGTTTGTTGTGGAGGATGGCATTACCAAAATGGAGGCCCCTGAAGATGATGATCAGGCTGTGCTAATCGTTTCCGAAAAACTTACAGAGGATAAAAGCTGGACAATGATCCCTGCAAATCACTTTGTGATTGTAGAGCAGTCATTGAATGTTAAAGTAAGGCCGATTAAGGCGTAAAGGTATAGGGATTTGTTAAGGGCATTGGGATCGGTAACTTTCTTCGATTCTTTGCATTGCTACGATAACACTCGTTCAACATCCACCTTTACATCTAATATCTGCTTGCCCGAACCGAATACAACTCCCTTGATGGGTGCCACGTCATGGTAATCGCGACCGAAAGCAACTGTGATGTGCTTATCTGACGGAAGTAGATTATTGGTGGGATCAAACTCCACCCAGCCGATATTTGGAAAATAAACGGACACCCAGGCATGTGATGCGTCACTGCCTACTAACTTCTTTTTTCCAGGTGGTGGCAATGTTTCAATATAGCCGCTCACGTAGCGCGCAGGTATGCCCATGTTTCGCAGGCATGCAATCATGAGATGCGCAAAATCCTGGCAAACACCTTTCCTCCCTTTTATGACAGATTCCACAGGAGTATTGATCGTTGTAAAACCTGGCTTAAATTCAATGCTCTTATAAATTTTTTGCATCAGCGCAAGGCAACTGTTCCACAGCGTGGATCCTTCTGGAAAACAATCCAATGCAAAATTTTTGACCGCTTCACTATCAGGTATGTATTGTGAAGGAAGTACAAATTCTATCTCGTCCTGATTTTCCTGAAGATTCTGCGAAAGAGCTGTTTTAACATCTTTGGATAAAACCAATGACCCTACAGCAAGGTCAGCAGTAATCCTCCCTTCAATATTCACTTCGCTTATAGAAATGATTTCAAGGCGATCATGCTCTTTATAGCTGGAAAAGAAAAGCAAAGTATTTCCATAGAAATCTGTTCTGTAATTCATCTCATCGGGCGAAGGCTCTATCCTTATTTCTGCGGAAATACATTGGTGACCTGGTAGGCTGAGCGGGGTTAAGCATAGTCTGTTGAGACAGGTACTTACCGGCTCCTGATATTTGTATTCCGTAGTATGCCGGATTTTGTATCTCATAGGTAAGATTCAACGCTCAAGATTTAAAATTGAGTTCACGATGAATTTTGAATTTTGAATTTTGAATTTTGAATTTTGAATTTTGAATTTTTTTATATCGTTTTAGACTTCCAAAGTAAATCCATCCTTCTCGCCCTGGTACTGATAAGTTGAATGACTAAAATAATTTGCGGTCAGTTTTGCAGAAAGGGTAGAAATTTTTGCACTCAACTCCTCACAAAAAGCATCGAGTTCTTTGCGGAAATTGCTTTCCTTATCTATCGTCATTAATTTATCAACCGTAATCAACCGCGCCATACTATAGCATTCAAATGAAAGATTTGCAATCTCTTTGTTGCGTATGCTAATATCATTCTGGGGAAGTTGTCCAACATATTTTTGGAGTTGCTCCAATTGTGCCAAAATGGAAATCGGGTTTTGAGTGTTAAGAAACAACAAATCCAAAGCAGGCTCCACATCAAAGTAGGTACGATAGATTGATCGATAATTTGAAATATTCTGGTTGCTGATTAGTAATGCTTCTAATACCTGAAATTCATCACTTTCTTCATATTGAAAAGTCAATAATGAGCGATATTGAGTAAGCTCCAAATATAATTCTTCAAGTATCTGACCAATTCTATAAATTGTCCAGCCTTCACCTCTATACATACTTTG
>JAYVBN010000319.1:0-6863 GCA_043750455.1 Bacteroidia bacterium
CAAATAATTTGCCAGACCTTGTGTCGCAGTTCCGATGGTGTACTTGTTGATGCAATTCGAACCAGCACCCATTATTCCGCGAAGGCCACCTGTGCCAAATTCGAGACTCCTATAGAAGCTATCGATCAGTTCTTTCGGATCTGGTTTTGATAAAAGTGCGCTTACCTGCTTTTTGGTTTCGTCATCGATAGAACTGTCGAGCCATTCCTGTGCTTTTGCTCTTGAGCTTTCAAGAAGATTGGACATATAAAATTATAAGAGTTTGAATGGATTGATGATTTTGAGTTTGCTTTCAACGACAAGCCCATGCTGCATATCTTCTGAATGGAGCTGAGTGCAGTCACTTTGTAAAGCAGATGTTATGATAAGGCTATCCCAAAAGCTAAGTTGATATTTTGTGGCGAGCTGAAATGCAATAGGAAAGAATGTCTTCTCAATTGTGATTACATTAAACTTAGTGAGGAGAAAATTACCATGACCGAAGGCTCTCTCCTTAGTAAATTTGAGTTTTTTCAGGCAGACATTTATGTTTTCAGCTACTACTTGTGTACTAATGATAAATGTTGGATCAAGCAGTAGGGTTACTTTTTCTTTCTTCAATTTGTATTGATCCAATAAGTAAATTAGGATATTACTATCTAAGAAAGTCTTTTCACGGTCTGTCGTAAAGCTCATCCCTGTTAAACTTAAAATTGGATAAATCTATCTGGAATCCTGAATAAAAATCTTTCAGATCCTTTCGCCACTTGTCATTGTCTATTTCATTTTGTTCAATATCTGGAGTCTTTTCTGAGGCCCAAATAATCATATCAACTTCTTCGGCATTAAAATTTTCAGGAAGGTCAATTATTACCTTCTTGTTGTGTGTCTTAATCCTATTTTTTCGGATGGCTTCCATTCTCCAAAGCTACAAATTCCCTCTCAATTCCTGTTCTCGCTCGATTGATTCAAAAAGAGCTTTAAAGTTTCCTTTGCCGAATGATTTAGCTCCATTCCGCTCAATAATCTCAAAGAATAATGTTGGTCTGTCCTGAACGGGCTTGGTAAAGATTTGCAGAAGATAACCCTCTTCATCCCTGTCGGCAAGGATGTTTAGTTTTTTCAAATCCTTCATATCTTCATCAATCTTTCCAACACGACCAACAACTTCTTCATAGTAGCTATCGGGTACCCTTAGAAATTCTACCCCGCGTGCTTTTAATTCGGAAACAGTTTTTAAAATATCATCTGTGGCTATGGCAATGTGCTGAACACCTGCTCCGTTATAAAAATCTAAATACTCTTCGATTTGTGATTTCTTCTTTCCGGAGGCCGGTTCATTGATAGGAAACTTTATATATCCATTTCCATTGGAGACCACTTTAGACATCAACGAACTATATTCGGTGGAGATATCCTTATCGTCAAACGTGATCAGGAGCTTGAATCCCATCACATCTTCATAAAACTTTACCCATTTGTTCATCGCGCCAAGCTCAACGTTGCCAACGCAATGGTCAACGTATTTTAATCCGACCGGCTTTACCTCTAAAGTACTTTTTCTGACTTGGTAGCCTGGTAAGAATGGGCCGCTGTAATTTTTACGTTCCACGAAAGTGTGCAATGTCTCTCCATATGTTTTAATAGAAGAGGTGACCACCTCTCCAAATTCATCCTTTATAGTTTTTGGCTCTTCCACAGGCACTGCACCACGCAATGTTGTTTCGTAAAAAGATTTTTTTGCATCGTCCACCCAAAGAGCCAATACTTTTACACCATCACCGTGCTTTTTTACATGTTCAGTAATTGCATTATCCATTTGTAAGGAGGATGTAAGTACCAATCTTATTTTATCTTGCTTCAAGACATACGATGCCCTGTCGCGCACACCAGTTTCGGGGCCGGCATAGGCAACCAATTCAAAACCAAAAGCGTGTTGATAAAAATGTGCTGATTGCTTGGCGTTGCCTACATACATTTCGATGTGGTCGGTGCCATTCAAGGGAAGAAAGTCTTGTTCCATCTTATGCGGTTGAATCGCATAAATTTAAGCATTCTCCTTCTTTTGTTTTTAAAAGACACGGCATTTCGATAATCTTGACAAAAATTTGAAGTATGGACTTAAAAGCACTGGATAAGGCTCTTCAGGAGATAGTTAAAACGAGAGCAGAGTTAGGTAAAATAGACTATAACAATCCGAAATACGATGAGTTGGAGGAACAACTTCATGACCTGGAAGATGATTTTCATGACGAGTATGGAGAATATTTAGAAGAAGTGCTTCAAACCGTGCATGATGAGATTTGCCCTGACACAGATGTTCTTTTTCCGGTCGCCTACATAGCCAAGACGTATAAACTAAATGATAAAAATGAATTTACGGTGAAGGGTACTGATGGTGTGTTTGTGGAAATTGATAAGTATCCTGGTAAAGAAACAAAATTGGTACTGGTACCTATGCCTCTCCGAGTAGTCTTGAACATAGGTGAAGAGAAGCAAATAATTGTTTGGACACCGAAATAATTAGGCATTGGGAATTTGGCCTTGGCAATACAAATGCCTAAGCCCTAAGCCCTAAGTCCTAACACCTAAGCCCCAATACCCAATGCCTATTTTAATACCCAAGTTTACTCCTTACATTACTCAAAATTTCTCTCGCAATTACCCTCGCCCTGGATTCCCCCAATTGTAATTTCTTTTCCAGCTCGTCAGGGTTATTGATATAGTAATTAAACGCCTCTCGCTCTTTGGAATACTTGGTTACAATCAATTCGAAGAGTTCCTGTTTGGCATGTCCATAGCCAAAATTTCCAGCGAGATATTTTTTACGAAGCGATTCTGTTTGTTCAGGTGTAGCAATCAACTTGTAAATAGCAAAGACATTGTCCGTGTCCGGATTCTTGGGCGCTTCAAGTGCTGTGCTATCTGTAATGATGGTACCGATTTGTTTCTTTAACTCTTTATCAGACACAAAAATGTCAATGATGTTTCCATAGGATTTGCTCATCTTTTGTCCATCCGTTCCTGGAATGGTCATTACACTTTCTTCAATCTTTGCCTCTGGCACAACAAAGGTTTCTCCAAATTGATTGTTAAAGGCATTGGCGATGTCTCTGGCCATTTCGAGATGCTGTTTTTGATCTTTGCCCACCGGAACGTAATTGGCGTTGTAAAGAATGATATCGGCTGTCATCAAAACGGGATAAACGAATAGTCCTGCATTCACATCCGAAAGCCTGTCCGACTTATCCTTAAAGGAGTGTGCATTGGCCAGCATGGGGTAAGGCGTGAGGCAACTAAGATACCAGGTGAGTTCGCACACTTCTGGAATCTGACTTTGACGATAAAGGAGGTTTTTCTCCACATCAAATCCAAAAGCAAGCCACGCTGCTGCAACAGCTCTTGTGTTCTCAGCCCGAAGTTGCGGGTCTTTAATGGTGGTAAGGGAATGAAGATCTGCAATAAAAAAAAAGGACTCATTACCAGCTTGTTGAGAAAGTTTGATCGCTGGGATGATTGCACCGAGCAAATTGCCTAGATGGGGTTTGCCGCTGCTTTGTATTCCGGTTAAAATTCTGGCCATAGTTCTGCAAAGAAAAGAAAAATACCTCACCCCGTCCAAGCGTGTAGATGTTGATAGTGCAGGGTAGCCCCTCTCCGCGCGGAGATGGGCATGGAAGGTTGTGCGGCTAGTTGGGAGAAAAAGTAAACGGCTAATTAAAGGCTTTGGCACGAAATAATAGCGATCCACTCTGCTAGCGCTTAATATTTTTTACTTTTGATCCAATATGAAGAATTGGTTTTTATTTTTTCTTTCAGTCGTAGTTTTCACAACCTCTGTTGCTCAGCAAGCTGAACCCTTGTTGTTCAAAGAAAAGATATTTGATTTCGGGGAGATCACAGAAGAATCCGGAAATGCAGACCATGAATTCAGGTTCACGAACAACAGTGGCAGGTCAATCAAAATCATTTCCGTTCAGGCATCGTGTGGCTGTACAACTCTCGGTTGGTCGCAAGAACTTATCGCGAACGGAAAGGAAGGTTTTGTGAAGGCCAGTTACAATCCGAAAGGCCGGCCAGGGTATTTTAATAAATCATTGACTGTAACTACAGATTTTGATGGTGGTTCTGTTGTGTTGCAGATCAAAGGTCAGGTGGTCAGTCAAAAATCGAAAAGTGAAGTAGGTGAGTTGAATGTTTCCAATGGAAGCTTGAAATTGAATTCCAATTCCTTCAATTTGGGTAAGGTCTTTATTAATAAAGAACCACAGTCAAAAGAATTTGCTGTCATGAATGCTGGAACCAAACCTATTAGATTAATAAATGCAATCGGGCCTGCTTACCTTAGGGTACAGATGCCAGCTTCATTAGCCGTAAACGAATCTGGTATGATCAAATTGATTTATGATGCAGCCTCGCGAAAGCAATACGGATTTGTATCGGATAATATTCAAATTGAAACAGATGATGAAGAAGTGCCAATGAAATCATTTCCCGTCTACGCGACCATCGAAGAATTCTTTCCGCCACTTAGTTCGGTAGAATTAGCCAAAGCTCCGATTCTGACTCTGGATTCCACAACAGTAGACTTTGGTAGAATAAGATCAGGTACAAATGGCCTGCAAGAGTTGGCTATAAAAAATACAGGAAAGAAAGAACTTGTCATCCGATCACTCCAACCGAATTGTTCTTGTGTAACAGCTTCACTTGATCAACTGACCTTGAAAGCAGGTGAAGATACTAAGTTGAAGATTATGTTCAATACCCAAGGAAGGAAAGATACTCAACAGAAGTCCTTGACGATTTACTCTAATGATCCTAAAAGTCCGGTTCAAAGGATTACGATCATGGTGTATATTGAGTAGACAGCCACAGATTCACTGATTTAAATTGATCTGCCAACCAGCCTTACGATAGATCGGCTACAATTTTTACTTGAAATACTTCGCAATCAACCCCGCAGCATCTCCATCTCCATACAAAGCTTTGCCAATAGCAAGTTTAGAATTTTTATGAGCATGATACACTGAAAGAATCTTCGTTTTATCAGAGCCAACAACTGAATTAGCCTCTGCTTGTACAAGTTCAACCCACTCGGTTTGATCACGCAAAGTGATGCAATACTTGTTAAAGAAGTAAGCTTCCTTTTGTAGACCACCGCTGTCGGTCATAACAAGACTACAATTTTCCAGCAGTGCCAGCATATCGAAATAGCCAACAGGATCAATGATTTTGGCATCCAGTTTTAAATTCTGCGAATGCAAATACGCCTTGGTCCGCGGATGCAAAGGAAGTATGACTTGTCTTTCTTTCTGGATTTCATTTAAAGCCTCGCAGATTTCTTTTAATCGCTTTGGGTCATTTGTATTTTCAGCCCGATGGATTGTAACCAATACAAAAGGTTTGCCTTTCAGGTTTTCTTTTTGAATGATTGTCGAATGAGTTTTTATTTTCTGTCGATAGAAAAGTACGGCATCATACATCACGTCTCCCGAAAGAACAATTTCACAATCAACATTTTTATAACCTTCCTTATCAAGATTGTCAATGGCAGTTTGAGTAGGGCAGAAGAGGATTTTACTGATTCTGTCTGTTAATATCCTGTTCACCTCTTCAGGCATTTTCATTTCGAAACTTCTTAATCCAGCCTCCACATGCGCGACAGGAATATGAAGTTTAACAGCGGCAAGCGCACCAGCCAACGTAGAGTTGGTGTCGCCATAGACTAATACATAATCTGGTTTTTCTTTGACGAGTACTTCTTCAATCTTTTCAAGCATCCTACCCGTCATAGCACCGTGATTTAATCCTTGTATCTCAAGATTGTAATTGGGTGTTGGTATTTCCATCTCATCAAAAAATACCTGTGACATATTTTGATCGTGATGCTGCCCGGTATGGATGATCACTTCATCTATGCCCGTTTTTTTTAAGGCACGGGAAACAGTAGCGGCTTTTACGAATTGAGGGCGGGCGCCTATAACTGTCAGTATCTTCATCTAAACGAAAGCCGGGATTCCTGTAATCTCATTACCTAAAATCAATAAGTGAATGTCATGCGTGCCTTCGTATGTAACAACTGATTCAAGATTCATCATGTGGCGCATGATTGGATACTCACCTGTAATGCCCATGCCACCATGCATTTGTCGTGCTTCACGTGCAATCTCAAGGGCAAGATTTACATTGTTTCGCTTCGCTAACGATATTTGTGGAGTAGTGGCTTTGCCTTCGTTCATTAAAGTGCCAAGCCTCCAGTTGAGCAATTGTGCTTTTGTAATTTCAGTAAGCATTTCTGCTAACTTTTTTTGTTGAAGCTGGAAGGATGCAATAGGTTTTCCAAATTGAATTCTTTCGGCCGTATATCTTCTTGCCGATTCATAGCAATCCATAGCAGCACCCAATGCGCCCCATGCAATTCCATAACGCGCAGAATCGAGGCACATCATAGGAGCGCCTAATCCACTTTTGCCGGGCAATAAATTTTCTTTCGGCACTTTTACATTATCAAATACCAGCTCACCCGTTGCGCTTGCACGCAGCGACCACTTGCCATGTGTTTCTGGTGTCGAGAAGCCAGGCATACCGCGTTCAACAACAAGGCCATGAATTCTTCCGGCTTCATTTTTTGCCCAAACGACAGCGACATCTGCTTTGGGCGAATTTGATATCCACATCTTTGCGCCATTGAGCAGATAATGATCGCCCATGTCCTTGAAATTGGTGACCATGCCGCTGGGGTTTGATCCGTGATCGGGTTCAGTCAATCCAAAGCAACCCAGCCATTCGCCTGAAGCGAGTTTTGGTAAATATTTTTTGCGTTGTGCTTCTGATCCAAACTTATAGATAGGGTACATCACCAACGAACCTTGTACAGATGCAGT
>JAYVBN010000320.1:0-2432 GCA_043750455.1 Bacteroidia bacterium
GATTTTACTATCAACTGTATTTTTATGAACAAAAGTTGGCATTAACTGCAAGGAAAGACTTTGCGTAAATTTTCTGGCAATCAAAAGCTGAGATGTGTATGACATCCTATCTTCTGTGGTTATGGAATAGGTGGCATCTTCTTTTTTGGGCGACATGCGGATGGCAGCATTAGCAAAACCAGTAATGGTAACGGGCATGTTAACAGCACCTTTACTTTGTCTGAGAATCTTATAGCGCACGTATCCATCCATGGTCTTATCTACGGAATTTCTACCAAAACCAACGCCTAACTTATCTGTAATTCCATATTCTAATCCAAGCCGCACATACGCCTGATCTAATCCGAATAATTCATATGCCCCTGAATTTATTGGTCCAAATCTGTGAGCAAAAATAAACTCCAACTCGCCCTTTCCCTTGGTCTCTATAGTCTGCCCATTAACCAATCTTGTGCCCTTAAACGTTTGTGAACTATAATCGGTTGAAGGGGCTGTCTCCTTATCCAGCAAGTCCATCAGGTTGTCCTGGGCGTTGGCTGCACTGGCAGCAACTACCAAAAAGAGTGCAATACTATTTCTCATAAGGCTTATAGGTAAACTCCAGTGTAACATCTACTTGCTCGGCAATATTTTGCCACATTAATTGTGGGAGTGTAATGTTGTAATCTTCGAGCTTGATTACGAATTTCGATAGTAGTTTAATTTTACCTCCTGAAACTTCCAGAGTCCCCGGTATCTCAATCTCTTTGGTAACACCGTGAACTGTGAGTTTCCCAATGGCCTGCACTTGTTGTGCACCTGTAATCTGTTTCTGAAAGCCTGTAACTTTCCCCTGAAAAGTTGCCTTCGGAAATTTTTCCGATTCCATATACTTCTCATTGAAGTGTTCCTCCATCAAAGCCTTGGCAAACTTAAATTCCTTGATGGGTATAGAAAAGACTATCTCCCCCGTTTCCGAACTAAAAATACTGTTGGCACTTTTATGCTCTGCCGTGATGTCTTCAATAGTAGCGTGGGAGTAAAAAGAAACAAAAGATTTTTCTACAATAAATTTCTGTGCCGCTGAACTAAGGCTTGAAGCTAGGAACAGTAAGAGAATAAGTTTCTTCATAAATCTGATATCAGTAGTTAGAATTTAATTATTGGCAGAACCATCATCTACCCAACATGCAATTTTATCAATTTCTGCTTGTGTAAGGGTAAGTCCACCTATTGGCATACTTTTATTTGCCGTGCGAGCCCTAATATTTCCATCATTTGCTTTTACCTTTTCGTAAGTTGTCCAATCGCGGCTACCAGTGCCTGCGTTATGGCAGCCCGATAGATTACAACTTGCGTCAAGAATGGGCTTGATATCATTTTTGTAACTCACACCTGTTATGCCGCGCGGCACAGCAACGCTAATTGTTTTTTGACAATCGGTGGCATCTTTCACAATTATAGTGTACTGCCCTGAAGCCAGGTTATTAAAAATATTGATAGCGCCAAAACCAGCCACACCCAATTGATATTGATAGGGTGCAACCCCTCCCGTTCCGGTAACGGTTACCGAACCATTGTTGGAAGCGCATTGATTATCTTCTTTTGCATTTATGGTGGCACCAAGAGTTGAATTGGTTGCATTGACATCTATTTGAACAAAGGCTTCGCAATTGCGAGAATCTTTAACACGCACATTGTAACTGCCAGGACCGAGGTTGATAAACTCGGGATTGGTTTGAAACGTTCCGCCATTTAAACTAAAGTCATAAGGCCCCATGCCACCAAAAGGACTAACCTTCAATTTACCATCAATGGCTTTACAGCCTGTTACGTCTTGCTTGGATTCAAGGGATATTGAAAGATCAGATTGCGTACAGTCAAAAGACTCGGATAAGTCGTTGTATGCACAGGAAAATAAAAACAGGAAGAGAACAGGATATAATTTTCTTAGGCTGAGATGTATCATAGAATAAGCATAATTCGAATAATTGAGATCGGAGTTCGACCTTTTTAAAGATTCTAAGATAAAGAATCCAAGATAAATAAAAAGTGTGTTAATTAGCTATTGGCTGCGCCATCTTCTACCCAACAGGCAATCTTGGCAATTTGCTCCGCTGTTAACGCAGTCTTTCCTGCTGGAGGCATTGATTTGTTTGCGGTTCTCTCCTTCACACTCATTGCATTACTTTTAAGAGTTTCGAAAATAGACCAGTTCCTTGATGCTTCATTGTTGCAGCCGCTTACAAATTCAGCAATCAGGTACTTAAGCTCAATCCGTTGTTGGCTTGTGAAATAAAAAATACCTTGAATGAGGTGAGAAAGAGAGGAAGCTAGAAGCAGGAATTTGCAGGCGAAATTAGGAAGGTCTTAAATGAGAAAATCCCCCAAAGTCCTTGACCTCGGGGGATAATCTTGTCTATAGTTGGCTTTAATCTGATACTAAGATATGT
>JAYVBN010000321.1:0-3266 GCA_043750455.1 Bacteroidia bacterium
CGGCTTTTGGGGCAGCCGCAACGGGAGCAACAATAGTAGAAGAACCTGAAGCTACGCTGAAAATACGCGGCATCATGGTCTTGAATTCGAGTTCTTCCAATATCGGCTTTAACTTCTCGGGATCGGGGCCTGTGTAAATCAAATCTTCTTCGTCCCATTTTACCGGGACATCGGTGATGATTGTTGCGAGTTTTTTGGAAAGGATGGCCTGATCACCAAATTGCTCAACTCGCTCTTTGAGTTTTCCTTTTAACTCACCAGAATGTGCGATAATATTTTCCACGGAGCCATATTGCTTCAGTAAGTCTGCAGCTGTTTTTGGTCCCACACCCGGTATTCCTGGAATATTATCAGACGTATCGCCTTGTAAACCCAGAATATCAATTACCTGAGAAACATTAGAGATATCCCACTTCTCGCAGACCTCTTTGGGGCCCATAATGTCCACCGAGTTGCCCATGTAAGCGGGCTTATACAACAAGACTTTATCCGTTACCAATTGACCAAAGTCCTTGTCAGGCGTCATCATAAAAACATCAAAGCCATTTTTGGAAGCATGCAAAGCCATTGTGCCAATGATATCATCCGCTTCAAAGCCATCCATTTCCAGAATAGGAATATTGAAACCACGAATAATATCTTTCACGGTAGGGATACCTGTCTTTATGTCTTCCGGAGTGGCTTGTCGGGTAGCTTTGTATTCTTTAAATATTTCATCACGAAAAGTTTTGGCGGGAGTATCAAATGCAATACCAATGTGTGTAGGCTTTTGCTTTTGAATTACTTCTAACAGAGTGTTGGTAAATCCAAACGGAACGGAGGTATTATGCCCTTTCGAATTGATTCGTGGGTTTTTGGTGAATGCAAAATGTGCGCGATAGATCAATGCGTAGGCATCGAGAAGGAAAAGTTTTTTTGAGTTTTGAGTCATGCCGTGAAGGTAGAAATAAGCTGTTAAAAAGTAATTTTCAGATCCCGACTGGCCAAACTTTTCTCTACCGTCAGTCCATTTCGATCTTTTCTTTTTAGTCATTTATCACTAACTAGTGAGATCAAAACCTTAATCTATGGCAACTTCATCAACACTTGAAAAATTCCTTTACTGGGAAAAGGAAAATTCGAATCGTCCATTTCTTCGTCAGCCTTTTGCAGGGCAATGGAAAACCTGGACGTATGGACAGGCCGGTGAAGAAGCCCGAAAGATTGCAGCCGGAATTAAAGCGTTAAACTTTCCAGAGAAAAGTAACATTGCCTTACTTTCAAAAAATTGCGCCCATTGGATTATTGCTGATTTGGCAATCATGATGACGGGGCACATATCCGTACCCTTATACGCTACACTTACCGCTCCCTCTATTCGTCAAATTCTAGAGCACAGCGGATCAAAAGCTATTGTTATTGGAAAACTTGATGAATATGCTACGCAACAACAAGGTATAACTTCCTCCGTAATCCGGATTGGGATTGAGATGTATAACGTAAACGAAAGTCAATCCTGGGAGAAGATGCTGCAATCTCAAAAGCCAATACCTCAAACTTACCATTGGAACAAAGATGATTTGATGACCATCATGTACACTTCGGGCACCACGGGTATGCCCAAAGGAGTGATGCATACAGCCGGAAACTTTGATGGAGTTGTTAGCGCAGCAATAAATGAACTTGGATTGCCTCTGCATCCACGGCTTTTTTCTTACCTCCCAATTAGCCACATAGCCGAACGTATGGGTATTGAGATGTATGGTATTTACAGCGGAGGAGAATTCTCATTTGCTGAAACACTTGAAACTTTCCCCAAAAATTTATTCGAAACACAACCGAATACTTTCTTTGCTGTACCTCGCATTTGGGCAAAATTTCGCGAGAAAATTTTAGAGAAGATGCCTCAAAAAAAACTAAGTACACTTTTATCTATACCCCTAATCAATTCAATAGTTAAAAAGAGTATCCGAAAAAAATTAGGACTTGGCCAAGCTACTCATATCTATTCCGGTGCCGCCCCCATTTCTGTCGATTTATTAAATTGGTTCAACTCCATTGGCATTGAGATTTTTCAGGCAATCGGCATGACGGAAGATTGCATCTACTCTCATTTCAACCGCCACGGTAAAAATAAAATAGGAACAGTAGGGTTGCCCTTCAAAAACTGCAAAGTGAAAATTGCAGCAGACGGTGAACTTCGATTGAAGAGCGAAAGTAATATGAAGGGATATTATAAAGAGCCTGGTCTTACGGCTGAGGCATTTGACGAAGAGGGTTATTTAAAAACAGGCGATAAGGGAGAAATTGATGGTGAGGGTTATTTAACTATTGTTGGCCGTATAAAAGATCAATTTAAAACTGACAAAGGTAAATACGTAGCACCGGCTCCAATTGAAATGAGGCTTCTGGCGAATACAGACATTGAACAAGTTTGCGTAGTTGGCATGGGCATACCACAACCAATTGCCTTGACTGTATTATCTGCTGCCGGAAAAGTAAAATCCAAACAAGAACTCATACAAAGTCTATCAGCCTCTTTAGCCGGGGTAAATACTGAACTTGAATCCTACGAAAAATTAGAGAAGGCTGTAATCATGAAAGGTGATTGGTCAATTGCCAATGGATTGATGACGCCCACCTTAAAAGTAAAACGAAACGAAGTAGAGAAAATCCATGTGCCTAAATACTCTACCTGGTATCAGGCGAAGGATGGAGTGGTGATTTGGGAATAACCTCACCCCCGACCCCTCTCCAAATGGAGAGGGGAGGAATGAAAGGGAGAAATTATTTCAGTCTTGCTTTAAAAAACTCCAACGTATTCTTGTACGCATCTGCTGTAAATTCTTTATTGTATTTGGGATTGCTTGGATTGGCAAATGCATGGGCAGCATCGTAAGATTTTACAGTTAACTTCTTTCCGGCAGCAGCCATATCTTTTTCAAATTTTTCGGTCACGTCTTTATTAATCCATCCGTCTTGTGTGGGCCAAATGTCAAGCACATCGCAATTCAATGTCTTTAATCTTTCTAAATCTCCCTCTGGCATTCCATAATAAATAACACACGCCACGGCTTGGTTGCCTGCCGTTAACGATGCTTGCATAGATTGTCCGCCTCCAAAGCACCAGCCTATGGTGGCCACTTTTGCGCTTTTGCCAACATAAGACATAGCCCCATTTACAATTTCAGTACCACGGTCTTGTTTAAATTCTCCCATATATTTTCCGGCGGCCTGAGGATCTGTTGCTAGTTTGCCATCATACATATCAAGCGCCAACACATTCA